>JAFGWW010000367.1 GCA_016936955.1 Planctomycetota bacterium
CGGCATCATCACCGCCGCCGACCACTCCACCGGAAGCATGCAGATTGATTTTTCCACCAACGTTCAGGCCGAACCGGGCGCGGCTTACATCCTCGCCTTCGATACCCCCGAGATCAAGCGCCCCCTGCGCCTCGCCGGGGAGATCGCCGACGCCAGCACCCAGACCTACGACGGCCAGAGCGCCTACACCAAAGCCACCATGGTGAACATCCAGACCGGCTCTGACATTCTCGAATTCCTCTGCGCCGGCTCCATTATAGAATCAGAGAGAAGCTGGATAGAAATGAAACGTAAATAAGGCGCGGCATCAGTAACTGCAAATTTCTAACCCGCCACGCCACAACCCCCAAAGCATTATTCATGGAACCAGACCAACCCTTTAAGCAAACCAAGCCCCCCGTCCCGCTTTGCAAAGGACGCTACTATCGGATATTCATTTTACTGTTCGCATCAATTATAAGCCTCCTCAGTTTCTGGTTACCATCAATGCTCCCCAGGCAAAACACACCGATCTTCAAGACGAGAGATGAAATTGTAGAGTCATACCGTCTCTTCGGGCTTGAAGCGACTCGAATCCCGACCACAAGGGAGATGTACCTTATAATAGGGGCTCAAATTTCGGTTAACGCGGGGCAACCAGCAAAGGGAACGGTTACGCACAACGGGCATTTCGTCCCGATCGATTTCGTATCTGAGAAAAAGCGAGAGATGATAGTATTGCCGGTTTGCGACGTTTACGGCTATCCCGACTACTTCGTTTTTGAATTGCCCGGGACAGAGGAAGAACAAGCTGCTCAGCAATAGGGCTGCCATACATAAAAAAGGGCGGACAGCCCAGCCGTCCACCCTTCAGTTTATGGAATAACTCTTCTAGTCTTCGGACAGTTCCCGCTTTGCCAATTCGACGGCACCATCGAAATCGACCGGCCCTTCAGCTTCTTTTGCCAGTTTATCGTTACAGCCCTGACCGCCGCCAAGGTAGACGCGAAAATGTTCAACTCGCTCGCCGTCTACGGTCTTTATGCAACCTGTCATCCCCACACTCGCAATAGCTGCGTGGGCACAGTTGTTGGGGCAACCGGAGATCGCGACCAGCTTGTCCGAACCTTCAGGCATGGCCTTAAGGATCTCCTCCGCCATTGGCCATGTATTGACAATCCCCTTTGCGCACCAGTGCGCGCCGGGGCAGGTAATGACGCGGTGTTTGTCAACAACCGCAGCGAGTTCGGCAGGAACCTTGGCCGCTTCAACTTTACTGACGTAAAGGTCATGCTCAAGCCCGGCCCGGATCTCGCCACCAGAGGACTTGCAGGCTTCGACAAGCGCACGAAGCGAATCGGCGGAAATATTTCCGTTCGGCAAGGCCAACCGGATAAAAGCCTTATCCGCCTGCGCCATAACCGGCGCGGCGGGCACGGGGTAATTGTTGCCTTTCTCCTCAGCGAAAAGTTCATTCAGCTTCGCAAGGAACTCCTCGCCCCCCATGCGTTCTCGCACATGGCGAAGTCGGGCGCGGGTACGTACCTTGCGGTCACCTTCCGCATCGAAGAGCCTGAGGGCGGCGACGATCAGAGGTAATACCTCGGAGAGATTCAGGGAATCGCAGAAGGAAATACCGAGCCCCGGTTTGGCCCCGAGACTGCCGGCGACCACGACCATGAAGGTTCCGTCATCTTTTGCAATAAAGCCGAGATCACTCATGTAAGGGCGCGCCCTCCCCTCGGTGCTGCCCGAGAGGGATATCTTGAACTTTCTGGGCATGCCGTAAACCCACGGTATCCCGGCCACGGTTTTATCGATCAGTTCGGCAAGGGGAAACATGTCATATGTGCCTTTGCGCCACCCGTCCTCGGAGGCAAGGGTGACGTTGCGCACGGTATCCCCGGCCGAAGCGAAACCGCTCAACCCGGATTCGGAGAGTTTTTTCTGCACCACCGGGATCTTGTCGGAAGAGAGAAAATGGAATTCTACGCTCTGCCGCGTAGTAAGGTGAAGCGGAGTGTCGGGGGTGTATTCCCCGGCAAGAGAGGCAAGAGTATCCCACTGCCCCAGCGACAACCTGCCCCCGAGAGCCTTCACCCTCTGCATCAGGGCACCTTCCTGTTTTTGCGGATAGAGGCCAAGCAGCTTTGCGTCGTGGGCGTCTTCGGGAATGCTTGCGCACGGGAATTTGGGAGGTGTTTTTTCAGGCACGGTGCTCTCCTTGTTCAAGGAATCAAAACGCTGGTACTGATATAAAACCTGCGGCCGCCTCTATGGACGGCCAACATGTATACGATTATATATCACCTAGTGGAAAGGTTCATGCCGATTTTTATTGCTTTTTTCGACTTGAACATAAAATATGCCTGTTTTTGCGCAATAGTGCGGATAAAATAAGCATTCAAACACAAATCGATTCTGGAGACATTAATGACAGAGAGCAAGGGCAGTATGTTTCCCACCTTCTACGCCAACAGCGGAATGGTAGAGGATTTCGATTCCGCCAAGGCCGTCGTCCTCCCCGTTCCTTACGAGGGCACAGTCTGTTTCGGCCACGGAACCTCCGACGGCCCGGCGGCTTTGCTTGCCGCATCCAAATACATGGAGGATTACGACGAGGTTCTCGAACTCTGCCCGTGCAGCGTCGGCATCCATACCATGCAGCCTCCCGCCCTTCCCGAAGCGCCCGAAGATGTGGCGAAGGTTGTAGAATCCGAGGTAGGGAAGATTCTTGATGCGGGAAAGTTCCCTCTCGTCATCGGCGGGGAACATTCGATCAGCGGCGGCGTCTTTCGTGCCCTGAATAAAAAATACCCGGGCATCGGCGTAGTCCAGTTCGACGCCCACACCGACTTGCGCCCAAGCTATCAGGGTTATGCGTGGAGCCACGCCTGCGTCATGTCACACATAAGGGAAGACGCCAGGGACGTTGTCCAGCTCGGCATGCGCTCCATCTCGTCGGAAGAGATCGACATTATCAAGGAAAGCGGAATCGGCGACTCAATCGGCCCCATACACAAAATCCGCAACGGCTCCTTCGACTGGCGCGGAAAGATAGACGCCCTGCCCTCCGATATATTCGTCACTTTCGACCTTGACGCCTTCGACCTCTCCGTCATCCGCGCCACCGGAACCCCGGAACCGGGCGGCATGACATGGACCGAGGCGGATATGATTCTCGAATATATTTTCAAGAACAAGAATGTGGTGGGTTGCGATATAATGGAACTCTGCGGTGGCTCGACGCCGTGCGCCTACAGCGCCGCCCGTCTGGCCTACAGGATGATAGGCCGGGCGCTGTGCTGAAAATCATTTTCAGTCGCTCAGGAGGGCAGGAAAAAGAAGAATTACAACCAAGGTTGGAAGCCCCGTTTGTCCTGTTTTTGCCCTCCCCCCGGCGTTACCAGAGGAGGCGTAAGGTAACGCCCTGATCCTAACAGAAATTTCATTATTTGCATCCTTGATTCCTTACGCCAGATACTGTAGATTTCGGTACGCAAACCATCCCCGTCTCTGCCGTTTCGACTGCTCTGCCGTGGATATTATTAATTGGAGGAATACATGCAAAAGCGCGCGCGCATGAAAAAGAAACACAATGACAAACTAGACAACTGGACGGTGCAGGACAGCATCGAGCTTTATGGTATCGAACGGTGGGGCGAAGGGCTCTTCACTGCCGACAAGAACGGCGACGTAATTCTGCGCAACCAGAACGGCGGACAGGACATCAACTTTCAGGAACTGGTGAAGGAGGTCCGCATGCGGGGGTTTGACCTCCCGGTTCTGATCCGCATCACCGACATCCTCCGCAACCGCATCAAACAGATATGCGGCGCGTTCCAGAACACAATGGACGAATACAAATACAAGGGAGAATACCGCCCCGTATATCCGATCAAGGTCAACCAGCACCGCCACATTATCGAGGACATCATCACCCACGGCAAGGAATTCCACATGGGCCTGGAGTGCGGCTCCAAGGCCGAGCTCCTTCTCGCCATCGCCATGCGCCAGGACCCTGACTCACTCATCATCTGCAACGGCTTCAAGGACATGGACTACATCGAGATCGCCCTCAACGCGCGGCTCATGGGATATAACATATTTCTCGTGGTTGAGAAATTCTCCGAACTGAACATGATTCTCAAGGCCGCGAAAGCCCTCAAGGTAGAACCCCTTATCGGCCTGCGCATGAAGCTTGCCACCCGCGGCAAGGGAATGTGGGAAAGTTCTGGCGGCGAGAAGAGCAAATTCGGGCTAAGGGTAAACGAGATTATCGAAGCCATCTCCATCCTGAAAAGGCAGAAGAAAATCTCCTGCCTCAAGCTGCTTCACTTCCATATCGGCAGCCAGGTGACGGACATCCACTCCATCTCCAATGCAATGAAGGAAGCTGGCACCATCTTTACCGAGGTCTACAAACTAGGAGCCAAGCTTACCCACGTCGACGTGGGCGGCGGCCTCGCGGTCGACTATGACGGCTCGGCCACCAACTTCGCCTCCTCGGCCAACTATAATCTGAAGGAATACGCCGCCAACATCATCGACGCCATCATGTCGGCCTGCGACGCCTACGAGGTCCCGCACCCCACCATCATCAGCGAAACTGGCCGCGCCCTGGTAGCGCACCATAGCGTTCTCGTGGTCGACGTGATCAGCACCACAGAATCCCACGAGAACACCACAGTCCCGCCAATTCCCAAGAACACCTCGGAAATCGTAACGCACATGAAGGAGGTACTTGACGGGTTCAAGGGTAAAAACTTCCAGGAGACCTACCACGAGGCAATCGAGCTGCGCCGCGAAGGGCTTATGCTCTTCAACCTGCGCCACCTCTCCCTCAAGGACCGCGCCATTGTTGAGGAAATTTTCTGGGTCATCTGCCGGAGGATTCTTAACTATATCCGCGAGCTGGACTACATCCCCGACGACCTCGAGGACCTTGAGCACCTTTTCGCCACGACCTATATCTGCAACTTCTCGCTCTTCCAGTCGCTGCCTGACCACTGGGCGGTGAAACAGCTCTTCCCGATCATCCCGCTCCACAGGCTCAACGAAAAGCCATCGCGCAGGGCGGTTCTGGCCGACATCACCTGCGATTCAGACGGCGTGATCGACCGCTTTATCGACCTGCGGGACGTGAAAGACACCCTCCCGCTCCACCCGCTCAACAAGGGCGAAGCGTACTGCCTCGGCATCTTCCTGGTTGGAGCCTATCAGGAAATCCTCGGCGATCTGCACAACCTTTTCGGCGACACCCACGTGGTGCACGTATCCTCCAGCAAGGACGGTTACGTCATCGACAAGTCGGTGGAGGGCGAACGGATCGAGGATGTGATGGAGTATATCCAGTTCACCCGTGGCGACCTTATGGCGCGCTTCCGCCAACGGATCGAGGAAGCTCTCAAGCGCAAGGCGATCTCGCTGCAGGATTCGGCCATGCTCCAGAGGCGTTTCGACGACGGCCTCGACACCTATACTTATCTTAACGCAAATCGGGAATAAACCCGAAGAATAACCCTGGCAGACTTTTTTCATTCGCTCCACAGCAAAAGGACACAACCATGAGCAAGGTTCTTATCATAGGCGCCGGCGGGGTCGGCGGGGTTGTTGCCCACAAGTGCGCGCAGGTTCCCGAAGTGTTTGAAGAAATCATGCTCGCTAGCCGCACGGTATCAAAGTGCGACGCTATCCCCGCCGAGCTCAATCGCCCCATCCAGACGGCCGCCGTCGACGCCGACAACGTTCCGGAGCTGGTGGCGCTCATCAAAAAGTTCGGCCCCGAGATGGTCATCAACGTCGCCCTGCCCTATCAGGACCTGCACATCATGGACGCATGCCTCGAGACCGGCGTCCACTACCTCGACACCGCTAACTACGAACCCATCGACGAGGCAAAGTTTGAATACAAATGGCAGTGGGAGTATCAGGACCGCTTCAAGGAGAAGGGGCTCATGGCCCTCCTCGGCAGCGGCTTCGACCCCGGCGTGACCAACGTCTTCTGCGCCTACGCCCAGAAACATTTCTTTGACGAGATCAATTACGTCGACATCCTCGACTGCAACGCGGGCGACCACGGCCACCCCTTCGCCACCAATTTCAATCCGGAGATCAACATCCGCGAGATCACCCAGCGCGGCAAGTATTGGGAAAACGGTGAGTGGATCGAGATCGACCCCATGTCACAGTCGTGGACCTTCGACTTCCCCGAGGTCGGCCCCCGCAAAGCTTACCTGCTCTATCACGAAGAAGAGGAATCCCTTGTAAAGAACATCAAGGGCCTAAAGCGCATCCGCTTCTGGATGACCTTCGGCGAGGAGTATATCACCCACCTCCGCGTCCTCCAGAACGTGGGCATGACCCGCATCGACCCCGTCATGTTCGAAGGCCACGAGATCGTGCCGATCAAGTTCCTAAAGGCGCTACTCCCCGACCCGGCTTCCCTCTCACAGGGCTATACCGGAAAAACCAGCATCGGCTGCCTGATCGAAGGCGTCAAGGACGGCGAGACGAAGAAGTGCTTCATCTTCAACGTCTGCGACCACGCAAAATGCCACGAAGAGGTGAACGCACAGGCAGTATCATACACCACCGGCGTCCCGGCCATGATCGGCGCCATGATGATGTGTAACAACGTATGGAAAAGCGAAGGCGTCTACAACATGGAACAGTTCGACCCCGATCCGTTCATGGACAAGCTCAACATCCACGGCCTGCCATGGAACGTTCAATGGCTGTAGGCAGTTTGCCAGAAACAGGCGAATGATTATATTCGCTGCTCTTTTATCTTCACAACCTCTGCCCAGTGGCGGAGGTTTTTTTGCCAATAACTGCGCCTTTTGAAAAGCATATTCCACAGATTCAACACCATGCAAGACAGCCACTTAACATAATCGCGCCCGCCTTTGTCCGAAAATTATATTTGACAAACGCCCTTGACATTGATATATAAGTGATATATATGAAGTATAGACAGGAGACTTGATGGATAATAACATTCTGAAGAGCAAGCCGCACAAGTATCAGCTTATCAGGCCCGAGCTTGAGAAACTCATAGACGGCATGGAGCCTGGTGACAAACTGCCCTCGGAGCGGGATCTTGCCAAACACTTTTCATGCACCACCATTACCCTCCGCCGCGCGCTGGCAATTCTGGAAGAACAGGGACTGATCGACCGCCGCCATGGAAGCGGTACCTTTGTCACTGACAGAAGCCAAGCTGCCGGGGACAACAAACTGAAGAGAAATCTCAACCGCCTGGGGATGATAATCAGCTCCAACTCCGACTCCTACGCCCACCAGGTTATCAAGGCCCTTGCACAGGTAGCGGCTGCGGCCAACGTCGAGTTGCGCTCAACCTGGGCCTCCGATTTCGGGGATGAAGCCATGCAGCGCTCCGCCGAACTCGAGCGGGAAGGGTGCTCCGCCCTCATCCTTCCGTGGTTCCCCGAGAACGAGATTCACAACGTGCAGCAGTTTATCCTGAACGCACGCCTGCCGGTAAGCATTCCGGTTCTGATTCCGGGTTTTGAGAAAAACTGCTTTGAGATATCCAGCGTCTTCGGCATCTCCCTGAACACGATAATCAGCGGACTATGCCAGTATTTTTCCATGCTCGGCTGCAAGCAGGTCGCCTACATCGGCCCAGACGCACCGAACGACAATATCCTGCAGAAAATGCTCGGTTCCTTCACCAGCTACTGCTGCCGCACCGGGATCGACACCATCTGCGGGCTTGTGGGATCCAAGCCTTCCGACATGGACGGGCTTGCTGAAAAGTGGTCGAAGCTCAAGAACAAGCTCGCGATAATCTGCTACGACGACAGCCACGCCCTGCGCTTCTCCACCGCCATGCATAAGCGGGGCCTGAGCGCGCCAGACGACTTCTTCATCATCGGCCTCAACAACACCGATGAAAGCCTGCTCTGCGACCCCCCGCTCACCACGGTGGACCACGATTTCACCTACGACGGAACCTGGCTCATGCGCAACGCAATGGCAATGGCGAAGGGAGAAATCGACCAATCCAAGAATCAGGCGTCCCACGTTCTTATCGTAAGGGACAGCTGCGGCGGAAAGGACAAGGTTGACAAGCAGATGGTAGACAAGCTAAAACTGCTCGGCCTTGACATAAGCTGCGACAAGTCTGATGTGAAAACAAAACGGGCCTGAGTAGCGCGCTGTTTCTCCATAACACCGATCACTGGCTCACGCCAGTCGGGCTTTGATTCTGCAGGCGCCCCCAGTTACCCGCCTGCTGACATAAAGGGAAGGATCGCATAACAAAGAAATGCGACCGTCAGTATAGAAGTACAGATTATTCTTTATTCGGGAGAAGTGAAATGTCAATCAGAAGCAAAATCGTATTCATCTCGGCCATCTTCGCCGTAATCTGCTCCGGCAGCCTCTTCGCCGCCAGCTCCAAGAAAAGCAAGGCGGTCAAGGTTCTACTTGAAGACGGCAAGGCCCCCCTTGGTTTCTGGATAAGCGGATACGGCGGCGGCAGCGCAAACAAGGCCGAGGTAAAGGGAAAACTCGCTGTCGAGGCCACCCTGAATTCATTCAAGGAGAAGATGGTCTGCAACTTCAACAACAATAAGCCTCTTGACCCGGAAGACTTAAAAGACATTAAACATCCCAAGATCGAAGTGGAGATCACGGCAAAAGCCAAATACGACGGCAAACTCACCTTCCACTGGATGAACGGCGCCGACGTCAGCTCCACCAGTGAGGCCAAGGTTATCCTTCCGGAAGGGAAGTCAACCAAGGTTGAGTTCGACATGCCGGAAGCTGGAGCCAACAAGATAACCGGCTACGCTATCGGTTGCAGCAAAGAGATTTCCTTCACCATGACCAAGGCTATCGTGGTAAAGGGAAAGAAATAAGCGAAGCAGCATTTTGCCGGTAAAAGTTCAGAACAGGCGCGCGACGCAAATGAACATTACACAGCAAACGCTTCCTGAAGGCTGGTTCATGGCCTCACCGGAAGAACAAAGCAGGCTTCATGCTGAGTTGCAGGCAGAGATGCCGCCTGGCCACGCGCTTTATGGTGTAAGGATCTCCATAATAGCGCACCGCGAAAGCGCGACCGATGACATTCTCTGCCAGCATCTGGACGAGCCGAACCATTTTAGCGTAGTCCACCTGACATGGAAGATGTCGCGGGAGATAAACTCAAACCATCCCAGCATCGAGTGCGACGGAACCTACTCCGACTTTGTCGACTATGTTAACTTCTATCTACGATAAGCGACTTACGCCGGTACGGTAAAATGAAGATAACTTAAACAGCAAGAAGGCAGACCTTGAACCGGTCTGCCTTCTTTTATTGGATCTGGATTGTACGTTAACTGCGGCCTAGTGCTGAACCTCGCGGTAACGGTAGTACACCTCAAGCATCAGGGCGCCGAGAGCGGTCTGCCCCACGCGTCCCCAAGCGGGTCCCCAGGGATCGGTATCTGGATTCCATGAGCCCTTGTTCTCCTCAAAGGTTCCGAGCTGAACCTGGGTGGAGACGAGAGTGTTCTTCATGGGGTCGTTGAATTTTTTCCAGTACTCGCTTGTAATGCCGGTCTGGAAAATTCCAAGAGCCTGATAGTACCAGGTGTAGAAATTAAACTTGCTACTTACGGGGAGCTCGTCCTTGACCGTTTTGCTCGCGGTTGCGACAACCTTCGGGTGGTTACGCTTGTGGCCGAGGAACTGCTGGCAGCAGAGGGACACCGCCGTCATGCCGTGACCGTCACCCCACGGAGCGGGAGCTTTTCCGCCTTCGGTCTGATAAGCGGTAACACCGTTATCGCTTGTCATATGGTCAACAAAACTGAGCGCCTTCTCATAAGCGTCATGCTTGGCGTTAAGCCCCGCCACCTTGGCCGATTTCAGGGCCATGATATACCATCCGGAGACGGAGAGGTCGGAACGCTTTGAGTTTGGTTTATAGTCCCATGAACCATCGGTAGCCTGCGAGCTTACAACATAATCGACCGCTTTCTGGGCGGCTTCCTTCAGGCGTCCTTCACTGCTCATGCCGTAAGCCTCGACAATAGCCATCGTCGCCATCGCGGGCTGGTATCCGTGCTCGCTGCCGAAGCATCCGTTACTCTTCTGCTGCTTGATAAGCCAGTCGACAGCAGACTTGACGTTGCTTCTGAATTTTCCAAACTTGGTCGAATTACCGGCACCGAGGAAGGCAAGAATCGCAAGGCCGGCGCAACCGATCTGGGTATCTTTGTCGTGGCTGTTCCAGCCCTTACCGCCGTACTTGGCCACATCCCAGTGGCCATCGGATTCCTGGTGGGCCGCAAGCCAGCGCAGAGCCCAGTCAACGGAGTTTTCAGTTCTTCTGCTTCCACCACCGCGACGCACTGCATTGCGCCTGCCGCCGCCGTTTCTAAAGCCGAACCTGCCGCCGCCGCCCTTGCCGCCGGAAGCACCGACACCCATCAGGGCCGGGGTGCCGACAAATTCGCTGTCAACGTCGGAAAAGCTGTCGGGGTCGCCCAGCGCGGTATTGTCATCCATATTGTCGTCGGTTTCAAAATTGTCGCTGATCTCGACGTCGGTAGTTGTAACAACAGGAGTATCGACCGTAACCTCGGCATCGACGACAACCTCGGGATCTTCTTCCTTTACGTCAGGCTCGGGCTCCTGAAGCTCCTCCTCCTCGACCTCTTCAACCATCTCGGTCTGGATTACCACCCGGCGCTCTTCCTGCCGGGGAGGATCAACGGGAATCATCAGGAGAATAAGGAAAAGAACCGCGTGGACGGCGACAGAGCTGAGATACCAGGGAGCGGCGCCAAACTCAGCCGAAAGGGCCGATGCCAAGGAAGCGTTTTCTTCATCTTCCCGCGAGTGGGCAAGCTCATCATCATTCAGAGCATCAAATGAATCACTATCCATCAAAACCTGACCTGACATAGATACACTCCCTCCCATAAACACACTTTTGCCGCGCAAAAACAAATTGCTATTTAAGCAATATTGCTATGTTAGCGTCACTATGGCTTAGTGTCAAAGATATTTCCGACTCAATGTAAGATTTATGCGGTATGATGGTCTGACCTTTATCTTAATATTTTATCATTTGCTGTCAAGCATTAGTTTCACTTATATAACTTATGTCCGATAATTTTTTTTCAGGTGTGCATGAAAATCGGGGGGTTTGCATTTAAAAAACGCCCGGTCTGAGACCGGGCGTTTGAGCTTGCTTCTTGCTAGGCTAGCCAGATTAGCGGCTGTAGAATTCGACGACGAGCTGCTCATTGACGGGCAGGCGAACGTCTTCGCGCAGGGGCTCGCGGACAATCTTCGCGGTGCGCGACTTGGTATCGACCGCAATCCAGTCGGGAGCGTCATAGCCAGACTTGGCGTTGACATACTCTTCGACAAGCTTCTGGATGCCTGGCTTGTCCCTGAAGGTTACGGTATCGCCGGTCTTGACGATGTAGGACGCGATATCGACCTTGGCGCCGTTTACGAGCACGTTGCCGTGGCTGATAATCTGGCGCGCGGCGGGACGGCTCGGAGCGAGGCCGGCCTGGGTGATCACGTTATCAAGGCGACGCTCGAGGAGGATCAGGAAGTTACGGCCAGTATCGCCCTTGGTGCGGCGGGCCTTGTCGAACATCTTGCGCATCTGCTTTTCGCGAAGGCCATAATAATGCATGATCTTCTGCTTCTCTGTCAGGCGGCGGCCGTATTCAGATTTCTTGCCCTGAAAGCGGACATTCTCGCGCTTGAGAAAAGCTTTCTCAACATTGACATTGTCGAAGATCATAAACCCTACACGACGGCAAAGCTTTGTCTTCGGTCCGGTATAGCGACCCATGTGTTTCTATCTCCTTGACTGATTAATGCTTTTCAGCGAATTCATGTAAAGAGGCGTATTTAAGCGATTAAGGGGGCATCAGTCAACTAAAATCCTGTGATTTGACGAGTTTTTGGTTAAAAAACCAATATTCAGCCATTTACAGCCACTTTTCCCCTGTTTTTTATTCCGTTTTTTTCGCCCCCGCAAACATTTCTGCAGCACCTGCAAAACCTTATGTGGACTTGATCCGGCAATTATAATATAAAAGTCCCTGAGCGCAATCGGCATCTGACAATTTGGATAGACTCTACCGGGAGACAAAATGAAATACCTAAGATTCATCGCCCCCTGCACCCCGCCGGAAGGGGCTACGGGAAAGCTTCTCGAAGACGGCAAGACTGTCGAGATGGTCAAGGCCATGGGAAAACCCGAAGGCACCGGCGTAACCTGCAGCCTCGACGATATTACGAAATGGCTCCCGCCGGTATGCCCGCCAAACATTCTCGCTATCGGCAAGAACTACCCCGACCACGCCAAAGAGCTTCAGGGGCAGGTGCCAGACGTGCCGATTCTGTTTATTAAAGCCACCACCAGCCTGATCGCCCACAAGGAACCGATCATGCTGCCAAAAACCAATCCCGACGAGGTGGACTATGAAGCCGAACTGGCTGTGGTGATCGGCAAGAGCGCCAGGCATGTGAACCGCGCGGATGCGCTCGACTACGTTCTGGGCTACTGCTGCGCCCACGACGTAAGCGCCCGCGACTGCCAGCTTCGCATCGACAAGCAGTGGGCGCGCGGAAAAAGTTTCGACACCTTCTGC
>JAFGWW010000368.1 GCA_016936955.1 Planctomycetota bacterium
AAGGATTACCCTCCGGGGCAGAGCCTCGGTTATAACCGCACCTTCACCACCCGCCGCCCCACGCGCGTGGCCGTTCTGCCGGTAGGTTACGCCGACGGATACCTGCGTATTTTCAGCAACCGGGCGGATGTGCTTATTCATGGGAAGCGCGCGCCAGTTGTGGGTATGATCAGCATGGATTACGCCATGGTCGACGTTACCGACCTTCCGGACGTTCACGTAGGAAGTCATGTAACCCTTATCGGCAAAGACGGGGATGATTGCATCTCCGTGGAGGAGTTGGCCGAACACGCAGATACCATACCCTACTGCATAACCACCTGCATAGGCAGGCGACCCGGACGATGCTACGTGCGGAGCAAGCCCTCCGCTAAAGGTTAAACCGAAAACAAAAAAGCCCCGGATATGCCGGGGCTTTAATTTTGCGTGTTTGGGTTTTGTTCAGCCTAGATCTCGCAGACGGGTTTGCTCTTCTCCGCCACGAATATCTGCCAGAACATGATTGCCGCGAGAATACCGGCGCCTACCAGCATTACCGTCGTTGCCGTGTCGTTGCCGCCGGTTGCGGTGTACTCGCCGGTCTGGTCGGGGTAGAGGTACTTGAAGCTTACCACAAAGCAGGCGGCCGCTCCGAAGAAGAGGCTTACCGCGAAGAGGCTGTGGTTTACCATGTCGTAGCAGTATTCCTTGATCTGCTCGATAAGGTTTTCGTCGGAAGGTTTGTCGGTGTAGTTCCTGCACTCTTCATAGGAGCAGACTACATGCTTCATGTCTTCCTTGGTGAGGTCGATCTCCATCAACTCGCCGCAGTCGGTGCAGTAGACGACTGCCCACGGTTTGGAACCGCCGAAGACATTGACGCCGTTGAAGAGAATATCGTGAAGCTGAACGGGACCCATAATGCCTAGAAGGGCGAACCAGAAAATGGCGTCGGCGAGGGCGGCGTCAAGTCCGATCGACTCGGGCGACATTACCATCATGGCGACAGCTATTGCGGTTCCGGCAAGCTTGACAACGCCCATCGCAAATTCACCGCTCAGGATTCTGTCAAGGCCGATCCAGCCGACCACGAGGGTCATGATGAAGGCGACGGTATAGTTCTTTTCCTTGAGGGCGGGGGAGGGGGCTGCTTCGCGCCTGCTCTTTCGCGCGTCCGCGCCGCGGCGTGACCTTCTCGAAGGCTTGCTGTCAGAGCTTTCCTCTTCGTCCTCCTGCTCCTGATCTTCATCCATATTTTCATCGGGATCTTCGATCATCTCATCGTCGACCTCGATTTCTTCCTCAACGGATTTTTTCTTTCTGGCCATGGTTATCCCCCGGTATCCAGTACTTGTTTGGTTGAATTATAGAGTAAGGTCTTTCCCTGAAATTAACAAGATGTTATTTCCTGTTAATTGCGATACGTTTCTCCTTGACGAATCGCTACGGATTACCTATCAATAACAAATACTTCGGGTTTGCTTTTATGTCCAGTGCATATTATCACCCTGCACCGGAAATCCGAATGGAATTGAATCACTAAGGAGGCTCCATGTCTGTTTCCGCAACCAGAGAAGTGCCGCTTATATACAATCTGTTTCCCAGCCTTGTGGGTGAGGTCGGCAAATGGAGGAACCACGTCGGCAGGGCTGTCGATCTAGGGTTCAACTGGCTTTTTCTCAACCCGATCCATCTCACCGGCGCCTCCGGCAGCCTTTACTCGATCAGAGATTATTTCAAACTTAGCCCCGTCTTCTTCCCCCAGGACAGTGACGAGGCGCAGTGGGCGGCTTTTTCGCAGTTTGTAGAGCATTGCCGCAGCGAAAAAATCGAGGTGATGGTCGATCTTGTGATTAACCACACCGCCTACGATAACCCGCTGACCAAGACCCATCGCCACTGGTACAAGATCGACGACAGCGGCAATATCAAAAACCCCGGCGCGGCCGACGACTCCGCCCCCGGTGGATATGTAGTATGGGGTGACCTCTCGGAGATCGACAACGAAAACTCCTCCGATCGCAATAATCTTTATGATTACTGGTGGCGTCTGGTCGAGAAGTTTCTCGACTGCGGCGTGCGCGGCTTCCGGTGTGACGCGGCCTATCAGGTTCCCACTGATCTGTGGCGCATGCTTATTGAGCGCTCGAAGAAGAGGACTCCCGAGGCGCGCTTCTTCGCCGAAAGTCTCGGCTGCCCCATCGACGACACCATCGCCCTCTCTAACGCAGGCTTCGACTTTGTTTTCAACTCCGCGAAATGGTGGGACTACCACAGCGACTGGTTCCCCAAACAGCTTGAGCAGCTCCACGGCCGTGCCCGCTCAATCGCGTTCCCGGAGAGCCACGACACCGAGCGCCTTGCCTCCGAGTACAACGGCGACATCAATCGCGTCAAGCAGCACTTTCTCTTCACGACCCTGATTACCTCCGGCTCACTCATAACCCTTGGCTTCGAGTATGGCTTCCGTAAAAAGCCGCACGTTGTCCATAGCAACCCCTTTGACTATGAAGGCGCGAGTTACGACCTGACCGACTTCATCCGCGATATCAATACGATGAAGAAAACCAATCCTGTTTTTCAGGAAGACAACCGGGTCGAGCGCATCGACAGCGGCAACGGGGATGTGCTTGCACTAAAGAAGACGACCCTCGACGGCAAGGAGTCGGTGCTCATGCTCTTCAATCTCTGCGGCGGTGACCAGGAGGTTGATTTGGGTAATATATTGAACAAAGTCGGCGCTCCCGCTCTTGAGGAGCAGGGGAAACGCCGTATGCGCCTGCACTCGTGGGGCGCGTCGATTATAAAGATATCCTGAAAACTTTCGGTTGGGGAAAAGGAATAATATGAGCAACAAGAAGGATATGTCAAAGCGTGATGCTCTTGCCGATGAGGTTGTCGAGGAAGGCAAGGCTGAGGCGGAACTCATCGCGGCTGAACAGCAGGAAGAAAACGAGAAGAAGCTCGGGGAACTGGCCGAAGAGAGCGCCATGGCGAAAGAAGCCGCCTCAGGTGTTGCCCTCGTCGCAGCTGCCGGCGAAGGGAAAACGCACGAATCGTCTTCAGCGAGCTTTTCCGGAAACGAAACCGAAGAGCCTTTCGAGTCGCGCTCCGAGCATGCCCGCCCTTCCGCCGACGAAGAAGCCGAGGAAGGGGATATTATCCTTACCGATACGGAAGGAGCCACCCCCGGCGCGCCGGTACCGGGCGAACAGGACAAGGTTTACCCCGACTATAATATCCTTCTCGAAGAGCCATACATCGATAATTATTATAACGAAACCTACATGTATCTCGTCCCGCGCGACCCGAAGAGCATTTACGTTATCTGGGAGGTGGGCGAGGAAACCCGTAACAGCCTGCGCAAAAAATTCGGCGATAATTTCTTCGGCCACAACCGCCTTATCCTCCGCGTCTACAAGGTTACCGGGATCGACTTTAACGGCTTCAACGCGGTCGACATGTTTGAAGTCGACGACTGGCTTAACGACAAGGTCGAGTATTGGCTTGCCGTGGATGCTGACAACGATTATGTTGCCGAACTCGGCTACCGCGCCGACGGAACCAACTTCTTCGAGGTGGTCGCCCGTTCCAACACCGTCCGCGCGCCGAAAGGATATCCTACCGACTGCGAGAAGTACGTCGAGTGGTCATCCATAGACGTGGACGGCAACCATTGCGAAATCCCCGTCTCGGGCGATGACTGGCGCTTCAACCAGTACGAATACTGGCGCCAGCGCACCCACGCCGCGCCTGACGAAAAGGGTTTCTGGTCGCTTGTTCTCCACCAGCACCTTCCTTTTGTGAAGCACCCGGAATACCGCGTGCCCCTTGAGGAACAGTGGTTCTGCGAGGCGGTGGTCTCTGTCTACACCCAGCTTATCAAGATGATGTGGAACCTTTCAAACGACAAGGTCGATTTCCGCCTCACCGTGAGCCTTACTCCGAGCCTGCTCTCGATGATGATCGACCCTCTTCTCAAGAAGCGGGTGGCGCGCCATATCGACCAGTGCATCGAACTCGCTACACGCGAACGCGACAACTCCCACGGCGCGCCCTATCATGATACCGTCGAGAAAATCCTCCACAAGTTCTGGATTGCCAAGGAGGTCTTTGACGCCTATGAGGGCGACCTGACCCGTGCCTACAAGGATTTTCAGGACATGGGCAAGCTGGAGGTCATTACCTGCCCGGCTACCCACTGGGTTCTCCCGCTTTTCAAGCACTTCCCCGAAGCCTGCCGCGCCCAGCTCCAGACCGCGTGCCGACAGTACGAGCGCGTCTTCGGTCGCTGGCCGCGCGGTATCTGGCTGCCGGAAAATGCATTCACCCCCGGCGTAGACAAGATGCTGATGGAGGAGGGGATCAAGTGGTTCCTCGTCAATTCGAACGGCATCGACGAGGGCGACACCCGCTGCCTCTTTGGAACCAACGAGCCGGTTATTACCCCCAACGGAGTGGCCTGCTTTGGCATCGATCAGGAAACCCGCGCACAGGTCTGGTCACGCGAGGCCGGATATCCGGGGCATGCCAATTACAAGGAATGGTATCGCGACCTTGGTTACGAAGCCGATTGGGACTATCTCCCCGAGTATTTCAAGACGGCTAACGTCAGGCGCAATACAGGGCTCAAGTATTACCGTATTACCTCCAAGGACGCCGATCTCGGCAGCAAAGATTATTATAATCCACTGTGGGCCGAGGGGACCGCGCACGAGCAGGCGGGACAATTTGTTTACTACCGCGGCGTGCAGGCCAACCATATTCTCGGCAGCACCAGCCGCAAGGGTTGCGTGATATCGGCCTATGACGCTGAGCTCTTCGGCCACTGGTGGGAAGAGGGGCCGGAGTGGATCGAGTCTGTCTTCCGTAAAATGTGCTTCGACCAGTCTGAGGTCAGGCCGGTCACCCCCAGCGAGTACCTCTCCGATAACGGTGACCATCAGAAAATGATGCCTGGCGCGAGTTCATGGGGTAAGAAGGATTACTTCCAGACCTGGGTAGACGGGCGCGAGTATCAGCCGAACTGCTGGGTCTTCCGCCACATGTATCGTCTCTCCAACCGGATGATAAATCTGGCAACCAAGCACAAGGATGAGAAGAATCCCCTAATGGTAAGGGCGCTCAATCAGGCCGCGCGCGAGGTATTCCTTGCCGGCGCTTCTGACTGGGGCTTCCTTATCGAGACCGGGCAGGCGGTCAGGTATTCGGAAAAGACGATCACCACCCACATTGCCCGTGCCAACGAGCTTATCCGCCAGATTGAAGCCGGAGACATCAGCCTTGTCTACCTCTGCACCCTGGAATCGGCCGACAGTATCTTCTCTTACGAGGATATGGATTACAGGGTCTTCTGCAGGGCGTGAGTGCGGGCCGGGCGAAGTACATAAGGCTTGATAGCTAAATTATCGCATGAGAAAAGACGCCCCGATCGAAAAGTCAGGGCGTCTTTGAATTGGTGTTGCTGTGCGAATGATTTAGAATTCGCTGTCGAGACCGAGGAGGTCGAAATCGGACTTTTCCGCCTCGATGGTTTCTTCCGGCACGTCGAGCCAGATCTTGTCGTTGGCGATCTCGCGGCAGACGGTGGCGAGGAGGGCCTCATTCTCCTTGATGTCAACAAGAATCGGCGCGCCGCGATTGATCTGTTTCATGCGCTGGCTTACGAGATAGGTAAGCTTGTGCTTGCCACCTACCTTGTCGGAAAGCTCGTCTATGTGCAGTGAGTGAAGCGAATCGTAACGGGTCAACTCGGTATCTCCTTAACTAAACTATTGAGCTATATCGGCCTCGGCCGAAGCAGTTTTCTTGACGGAAAGGGCCTTGGGGCCACGATCACCGTCAACCTGCTCAAATTCTACAGTATCACCCGGGAAAAGGTGCCTGTCCTGGGTAAGGGCAAGGCCCGTTGAGTGCACAAAGACGTCTGTGCCGTCGTCTTTGGTGATAAAACCATAGCCCTTTATCGGGCTGAACCACTTAATGGAGCCGGATTCCATACCGTTTTCCCATCGCCCGTCAAGGCACGAAGCTAAAGGCGCGTCAGAAACATCATGCTGTGTAAGCCCCATAACTCTCCTCGAGACTATGTGTAACAAAGATCAATCTATTCAGATTCGGTTGAATGTCAAGAAGTAATTAGAATACCGATAAGCCATGGTAAATATAATGCCTGAAATCAGGCCTCCGGGGGGAGTAAATACGTCTTTACAGAGGCTGTCACCAGAAAACCGCTGGCTCGCTCCCCAGGTTTTTTCCCTATGTAAGGTCCTGTCCGGTCATGGTTTACCGGATAAAGCTCCACGAGGTTATAGCCGCAGTTGTGAAGAATTTCACGCACTTCATCCATGGTGAAGAAGTGACAGTACAAATCCTGGATGTTTCGGTAGTTTTTCATGATCATGTCGCCGGGTTCGCACTCACCCAGATACGATTTTATGCCGTCGCGGAGTTGCCGGTATTTTTCCATTACTGCCGAGGCGCCGAAATTGCGGTTGTGGACGTGGAAGATCAGCCGTCCGTCCTTTTTGAGCAGCTTTTTTGTGTTTTCCAGCAGTTTTTGGCGGTTTTCCACCCCCCGGATCAGGCCAAAGGTGCTGAACATCATCAAAACCGCGTCGAAACGCTCCCCATTCAGTGGCGGGGAGATCATATCGCCCAGAACCAGGCTTGCGTCCACGTTGTTTGCAAGGCAGTTTGCCGAGGCTTCGTCTAGCATATGGGGGCTCAGGTCGACGCCGCAGACCTTGTGTCCGAGTTTGCCGAAATAGACCAGATGCCTCCCCGTCCCGCAGCCGAGGTCAAGAATGGTGCCGCCGGTTTTGAGATGCCTCTCTATATACCGGCAGTCAAGCTCGAAGAGGGGGTGTCCGGCGAAAGTAGTGTCGTATCCGTAAGCTATTTCACGGTTATTGACGTAATTCATGACTGTGGGGTGGATATGGGCGTTGTCTGCCGGGTTGGGGACGGAAGCAAGGCCGGATTGGTCTAGTCCCATTTAACTCTCCCGCGCCCTTCCTTGACCTGGCTTTTCTGTTTCTTTGCCTGAATACGCCGTTCATTTACCGCTTTGGAGGGTTTTGTCTTTATTCTCTTCTTTCGCGGCACGAGTGCGGCGGCGAGCATCGACGCAAGGCGGTCGGTAACCAGCTGGCGGTTAGCCGACTGGGAGCGCTCTGAATGGCAGGAGAGGCGCAGGATGCCTTCATTGTTGATACGCCCGCCGAGAGCGGTGATTATGCGTTGTTTCTGAATAATGTTCAGGCTTTCGGACAACGCGGGCGTCCAGCAGAGGGTAACCCTGCTCGAGGTCTTGTTGACGTGCTGCCCGCCCGGCCCCGGAGAGCAGGAATACTCAAAGCTTATCTCGCCATCCGGAATTGTGAGGTTGTCGTTTATCCTGACCATAATCAGCATATCATAGCCATTAACGAGCCATTTACAAGGCCGACAGGTGAAAAAGCATTAGGTGGGGCGGTCGCGCTGGAAATCTCCTTTATATGAAAAACAGCCGCGTTTGGCCTGTTCTGGCAAATATATCATATTCTGTCCGGCCTGCCATTGAACCCGGCATGTCATATCAATATCATATGATGGATGGAACAGCTCAAGTGTAATGCACTCATAATCGGCCGCAACCGCTTCAGCGAGACGAGTCTTGTGGTCTGGCTCTTTACCCGGGAGCTGGGCCGGCTGGATTGCATCGCCAAAGGCTGCCGCAGGGAGAAGAGCCCCATGCGCGGCCATCTCGACCTTTTCAATCTCGAAGAAGTTGTTGTTGTCGAACGCTCGCGGGGTTCTCTTGATCTGGTGACAGACAGTGACGTAACCGAGGAGTTTGTGGGCTTGCGGAGCAACTATCTGGCTTACGCCGGGGCCTGCATCCTTGGGAACATGATAACCGCAAGCTGTATGCTGCGCGACCCGCATCCGGCGACTTTCGATTCATTCGTATCTTTTCTTCGCCTGTCTGCGGCGGAGGGGAGCGATTCGGTCTGCACGCTGCTGCTGAAGTCGATGCTCGACATCCTGCGCGATACCGGTTTTCAGCCCCGGCTTGACGAATGCGTTTCCTGTGGAAAAAAAACGTCAGGCCTCGGGGGGATGTCCCTCTCCGCAAGCCGCGGCGGACTGGTCTGCTCGGAGTGCGTGGACAAGTCGCACGGCTTTGGTCTTGATGCGGGGTTGGTGGCGTCGCTCAATTACATCGCAAACGCAAACGGCAACGCAAAAAGCGTTGTCATCGGCAGAAAAAAAGCCTACGGGTTGATACAGGCTTTGATCGATTATTCCGAGCATTCGCTGGGTAAAAAAATCAAGAGCGCCGATATTTTCCTTCGCTTGTTGAAAGGAGCCACGAATTGATTTTTCACCGTCGCAATGGATACGGACGCGGATTTTTGGCCAAGGCGATTTTGCTTGCCCTTTGCCTCAGTTCATCTTTTTCGCTCTGTGCCGAGAAGGACGGAGAGGGTAAAGGCGACACCAAGAAGAACATGCTTGCCGCTTCCGAGAGTCTGAAGGCTGGAGACGATGCTGCGGTCAAAGCGATTGAGAAGAGCGGCACGAAGGAGAGTAAAGCTCTGTGGGAAAAGGCTTTATCCTCTTATGAAAAAGCGGTGGAAATCGGCCCCGATACCGCCTCGTTCTGTCCGGCCGCTTTTGGGGCCGCCATGGCAAAATATCACCTTGGTGAATACTGGGGAGCTTTCATATTTATTGAAAAGAGCTTTCCCAAACGCTTTGAAGCGAAGGAAGTCAGCCGGCGCTTAGAGATGGAAAGCATTATTGCAAAAGAACTTATGGCTAAAGGTGGGGCTGTTGTTGATGGGGCGCAGGAGGGTAAAAAAAAGTTGTCCGGATACGCCGCCGCCTCTCGCGTTTTCAAAGCAATTGTGTATAATGATCCCCGGTCTTCTTCCGCTCCGCAGGCATTGCTCCTGCAGGGCGATTGCCATTTGAGGGCGGGGGAGTTCGAGGAGGCCGAGAAGGCTTACAGGGACATAGAGAAGTTCATGGGTAAGACTGAGCAGGCGATCCTTGCCAAAGCCAGCCTTGCCGAGGCCCTTGCCGCGATGCCCCGTAAGGGGGGCATGACCCAGGATGTCTCTCTCGAGATAGAGCAGCTTATTGCTGATGTGGAGATATACAGGGACGATAGCAAAGAGCTTGCGCGGAGAATCGATGCAGCGGAGTCTGCGAAGCAGGAAGCCTTTGCGGGCGACCTTCTGAAGAAGAGCAAATATCATTTTTCAAGAAGAACCAAGCGAGACCGGAATGCAGGTATTTTCCTTCTGGAAGATATTCTGAAGCGTTTTCCGAAAGCTCCTTCCGCCGTTGAAGCGAAAGAATTGCTGGACGGGCTTGGTGTCGAAACCGGAGATAAGAAAGAATGAATTATCTGTCGTCAGTCGCAAGGGGTAGTGGCCTCAGGGGCATGGTGCTTGCCCTGTGCATTTTCATCCCTTGCTGTTCGAATCTTTTCGCCGCCGCGAGCTGGGAGTGGACGAAAGGGCAGGGGTGGACCGAAGGGGCTGGCGCGGCCCGCGAATCCGCCAAGGAACAGCTTACCCATGCCATGAGGCTTGAAAAGAAGGGTGAATACTACGACGCGGCCAAGCAGTACTTTCTCTGCATCAGGGTTTACCCCGATACGAAAGAGGCAGGCATCGCTCTCCAGCGTCTGGCCAAGTGCCTCTTCGAGATGGAGAACTATTACCAGTCCTATAAGGCGATCGACCAGGTAATCCAGAGCTATCCCGACACTGGCAATATCTCCTCTCTTCTGGCTATTGAATATAAAATCGGCAACAAGCTTGCAAAGGGCGCGAAGGTAACGCTGCTTGTGCAGGATGAGGCGGAGGCGAAGAGGAAGAGCTACGAAGCCGCGGCCGAGGTATTTAATTCCGTAATCAAGGGCGA
>JAFGWW010000369.1 GCA_016936955.1 Planctomycetota bacterium
ACGCGGAGTTTTATTCTTCAAGCACCCGCCCGCCCGCGGTATATCGCGGCAACCCGTTCATTATTGAAGCGGCTATCGCTTACGGCGGCGGCGACCAACAAGGCGACAGCCCCGCCCGTCTTCTGCGCTACGCCAACCGCGTCCCCCTCCTGTACCAGCAGGGCGGATGCTGCTCTTTCCAGAGCGCGGCGGGGGTGAACTGGCGCAACTATTCGCTGCAGCAACCTCGCGGCGGCTTGCCTGTTGCCCCGCTTACTATTGTCATCCACATGGCGAGCGTCTGGGTGCCCTTCACCTCCGAATCGAAGGAGGCGATTGCGAGCTATCCGGAGATCGAGGACCAGATCACCCGCGCCCTGCAGGAATGCGGGCGGAAGCTCAAGATCTTCCTTTCGCGCAGGCGCAAGGATATCGAGGCTTCCAAAAAATACGATTACATAAAGACCTATATCCCGCACATCGGCATCGGCCTGCGGGATCTGGTCGGCCTAAACGAAAAGGAAGAGGAAAAAATAGTTGAAACCCTTACCGTCCTTCTGGAGAAGGCGAAAGACTGAGAACAAATATCCTGATTTTAAACTTCGCACAAGGAGAAGATCATGAAGCGCATCGTATCCGTATTCGTAATGTTCGCACTTTTCGCAATTGTCGCCGGTGGTTGCCGCGAGTGGCGCCAGCAGGCCAACACCTATAAGCAGCAGAAGATCAAGGCCGGCACCCTCATCGGCAGCGACATGGCTGCTGTTGAAAAGGAACTCGGCAAGCCCAGCTTCAAAGCCGACGTCAAAGGCCAGAAAGAATCTGTCTGGACCTACAGCTATAACGACGACATGATCTACACCCCCGGCGGCATCGGCTTCCAGAAATCCGCTTACGGCGTGCAGGAAGGCCCCAAGGGCGCGAAGATGTATGACATGAAACTCTACTTCAAAGACGGCAAGCTGGAAGCTGTGCAGGGTAACTAGGCATCCGGATTTTTTGTAACGTGCAACCGCGCCGCAAGTCCGCGGACGGACATCGCGTGCGACGCAAGAGGAATGTGACAGGCAATGGCGAAGACCTCGAAAAAAACGACCAGGAAGGTAACGAAGAAAGCGGCGGGTAAGGCTCCGGCTAAAAAAAAAGCGCCTGCGAAGCAGACAGAGCCCAAGGCGCGGGCGGCCAAGCCAGAGATGGCACGCACCCCGGCGGCCAAGCGCCTTGTCGAAATCGGCAAGCAGATGCACGATACCATCAAGGGCGGGCGCAGGCCTAACATTTCGGTTCCGATCCGCAGCCTCTCGAACGTTTCCTTTGCCGCGCGGAAGGGCTTTTTCGTGATGGGTGACAAGAAGTCGAAGCGCACCCTCTCGTACCAGACGGTCAAGCCTTTCGCCCAGACCGTGCGCCTCATGGCTTTTGCCAAGCACCTGATCGCGGACGACGACTTCGCCTCGAAAAGAGAGGTGTATTATACCTCCAAAGGTTCGTCGAAACGCTCCGTCGCCGGTGACAGGGGACAAGCGGGATGGGGCCCTGCCGGATTCAAGGACCAGAGCGAATCCGACACCATCATGGACGATATCGAAGCCATGGCGGGGGTCAACCGCGAGCAGCTTGGTTTTATCCCGGCCGAACAGAACGGCTCGGTGGCGGGGCAGCTTGTCGTGATCGACAAAGACCCGTCAACCGGCAAGAGCATCGACATCGACTGCACCGCTTTCGGGCGCGGGAGTTATTCCATCCCTTCGCGGGTTGAAGGGCTCAAGTTCAAAACCAAGGCTAAGTTTGTTCTCGCCGTTGAAACCGCCGCCCTTTTCGAACGTCTTAACCAGCACGCATACTGGCGCAGCGCCAATTGTATTGTCGTGGCTATGGGCGGTGTGCCAACCAGAGCCAACCGCAGGTTTGTCCGCCTTCTCTCTGACGAATGCGATCTGCCGGTATATGTCTTTACCGACGGCGACCCTTACGGCTATTGCAATATTTACCGCACCATGAAGGTCGGCTCGGGCAACGCCGCGTCGGTTAACGAATTCTTCTGCGTGCCCCGGGCGCGCCTTATCGGGGTAACCCCGCAGGATATTATCGACTACGACCTGCCCACCCACCCGCTGGAGGAGAAGGACAAGAAGCGCGCCCTTGACGCGATCAAGAACGACTCTTTTATCCAGCACCATAAAGAATGGGTCGGGGCCTTGCGGCAGATGATCGACATGGGCGTCCGTGTGGAACAGCAGGCTTTCGCCGCGCGCGGTCTTAATTACGTTCTGGAAACCTATCTGCCCCAGAAAATAACCAAGCCGAAACTTATGCTTCCCTAATCTTTATGCGTGAATAGATTGAGCCATGGAAAACCGGAAAATCAAAATCATTTTGTGGCAGGTGACAGGCTTTCTCGCCGTTATCGCACTGCTATGGCTCGATGAAATCGCCGACATTCCGCATTACGTTTTCAACGCGAAGAAAACGCCTATAAACTGGGAAGAAGTTCTTTTCGAAAGCTTTACCACAACTGTTCTCGGTATTGTAACCATAATCATCAGCATGAAACTTATCAATCGCATTAATGTACTTGAAGGGGTTATCCCCATCTGTTCAAAATGCCATAAGGTAAGAATCAAGAATGACGGCACCATAATCGATCCGAATGCGTGGATCGATATCAACGAATTTATTTACGACAGGACCGACGCCCAGCTCTCGCATAGCATGTGCCCGGATTGCCTCAAGGTTGAGTATCCGGATACCTATAACCGTCTTCAAAAAAAAGCGGGGCAGAAAGCTGAAGATGAGTAGCTCCCCGGTGCTTTTTCTGATGTACCACGCCATCCTGGCCGAAGGGGATGATGGAAAAAGCTTGAACCCGCAGGACCGCGCTTACGCCGTAGGGATTGATAAATGGCGGCACCAGCTCGACCTTGTGGAAAAAAAGTGGGGCGCCCCCGTTCTTCCTGATTTTGAATTGGAAGGAGGGAAGTCCCATCATGGCGAGGATATAAAAGTCTGCCTGACTTTTGACGACGCGTGTAAGCACCACGCCGAAGTCGCGCTGCCGGAGCTTGAAAAGCGCGGGTGGAAAGGGGCGGTATTTATCTCCACCGCCCAGATCGGGACGGATAATATGCTCTCGTGGGAGCAGGTGCACGAGCTCTCCGACGCCGGATGGATAATCGGCTCCCACGGCAAGAACCACCGCTTTCTCCGTAATCTCCCGGAAGAGGAATTGCGCGAGGAATTGAAATCGTCGAAGATGGAGATTGAAGAGCGTCTCGGAAAAGAGACAGACTGGCTCTCCCTTCCCGGCGGCAGGGGAGGCTTCAAGACTCTTGATCTTGCGCGTGAATACGGTTACCGCGCCGTCTTCGGCTCCGTGCCCGGAATTTATATGAACGCCGGGGAGAGCGTGATTCCAAGATGCGTCGTCATGGACAAGAACGACAGTAATTTTACAAAACTTATTGAAGACCCCTGGCCCACGGTGGCGGAACTTGCTTACAAGGCCTGGAAGAGGGAAATTCTAAAAAACATTCTCGGTGACCCCGTTTACCACTGGCTTCACAGGCTCATTATGAAAGTCAGGGGAAGATAGAGAGACTCGCTTTGCCCGAAAACAGATTTAAAATCTTTTCCGCTTACGCCGCGGTAGCCATTATGGACACGGTTATCTTCAATCTTGTCTTCCTTCTCGGATACATGGCGCTAAGGGTGTTTTATAAACACACCCCTTTCGACAGCTACTTTGCCGTCGCTTTCTTCACCATGATCATCCCGCCCATCGTCCTCTTTTTCACCGGCATGTACCGGAGCTGGGACGAATATATCTTCGCCAAGGGAATGGACGGCATCATCTCCGGCGTGTGGGGTTCGCTTATTCTGCTGCTGGGTATTATTTGGCTTAACCGCAGCCAGCTCGCCGCGATTGAAGAGATCGAAACCTCGAAAGAAATTCATAAAGCAACCGAAGCAATCTGGGGCTTTCCTGTCAGCGTGCTTATCTTCACGGCTATTGTTGCGCCTCTGGCGATATGGGTGTGGCGCATTGCGGCGAATGTGCTGGAACATAGAATCCTGAAATGGTCCACCACGCCGCGCAATATAATTATTGTCGGCTCCATGGCTCCCGCCGACCTCGATAGGCTGGTCAACAGCAATCGACCGAGCTATCACGTTCTTGGCTGTCTCTGCAAAGACGAGTGCAAAGACCTTCCCGTCTTCTGCCTCGGAAAACCGGAGCAGCTCTCGGATATCATGAAGGACGAGCATGTTGAAGAAGTTCTGATAAACGCCCCCGACTTCAGCCGTGAGGAATTGCTGCGGATAATCGAGACAGCTTTCGAGAATAAGGCACGCCCGCGCATCGCCATGGGAATTTACGAAGCTCTGCTCTCTGCCACCTCAAGCGAACTTACAAAAAACATGCCGATCTACAAATTCCGCTCCGGCGGGATCAGCGGCTGGACTTACGTTATCAAACGGCTTATGGACGTCGTCTTCGCAGCTATCGCACTCTGCATCACCGGGCCGTTCATAATCCTCCCGGCCTGTATCGCCATCGTGATCGACTCCAAGGGCTGGCCCCTCTTCACCCAGACCCGCGTGGGCCTTCACGGCAGGCTCTTTAAACTTTACAAGCTCCGCACCATGGTTATAGACGCCGACGTCAAGGGCGGCCCCCTTACCGAAGATGATGACCCGCGCATCACCATGATAGGGAAGTTCATGCGCAAGACCAGCATCGACGAGTTGCCCCAGTTCTGGAATGTGCTCAAGGGCGACATGAGTTTTGTCGGCCCCCGCGCGGTGGTGCCTTATGTGGTCGACGGTTTTCAGGATTGGGAAAGGCTGAGCCTTACCGTCCGCCCCGGCGTGACCGGCCTGGCGCAGGTTTCCGGCCGCGACGAGATCGGCTTCCGTGAAAAGAGCCTGCTCAACCTTTACTATGTACGCAACCACTCGATCTGGCTTGATCTGCGCATTATCGTCGACACCGTGACGGTCGTTCTCTCCATGGAAGGTACGGGCGGAACCCGGGGCGCAAAAAAACAAAAGGAATCGGCCGTAGCCGAAAGCTGACTTTATGGATTACACAACCGCGGTTTATATATTCTGGATCTCCTTCGGTATCCTCATCCACACGTGGCTGGGCTATCCAGTTTTTCTTTTCATTCTCGAGAGAATGCTTTACCGCCCTGTAAAAAAGGGTGAGATCCGCCCCAAGGTTTCCGTCCTCGTTATCGCGAATAATGAAGAGAACAACATACATAATAAAATCGAGAACCTTCTCGGCCTCGATTATCCAAGAGCCCTGCTTGAGATTGTCATTGCCTCCGACGGCTCATACGACCGCACCTGCGACGTGGTCAGGAAATACGACAAGCAGGGGGTCAAGCTTGTTGAGTTCGCCACCCGCCGTGGAAAACCTTCCGTCCTTAATGATGTCGTGCCCCATCTTGAAGGTGAGATTGTAATCCTTGCCGACACGCGCCAGCGTCTGGACAAGGACATCATCCAGAAGCTCGTATCCAACTTCAACGATCCGGAAGTCGGCGGCGTTAGCGGTGAGTTGATGTTCGAGGAGCCGGGCAAGACCGGTATCGCTACCGGCATGGACACCTACTGGCGCTACGAGAAATGGATACGCATCAAGGAATCTGGGGTCGACTCCACCATCGGCGGGACGGGAGCCATCTTCGCCCTGCGCAAAAACCTTTACCGCGAAATTCCGGGCGAGACCATTCTGGATGACGTTGTCCTTCCTTTCCAGATTGTAAGGCAGGGCTTCCGCGTGGTCTTCGAAAAAGGCGCCTGCGCGTGGGACGTTCTCCAGCACGATTGGCAGAAAGAATTCGCCCGCAAGGCCCGGACTTTGGCCGGTAATTTTCAGGTGCTGGCGAACATAATCCGCATGGGCGCGGGCCTGCGCATGTTCGGTAAAATCGGATTCGAGTTTATAAGCCACAAGATTCTGCGCCTGCTCGGCCCTGCGTGTCTGGTTCTCATGTTTATCGCCACCCGCGATATTCTGAAAGTGACGGAGCCGGGATCTTTTGTCTTCAATCTTTACGGAACTCTCTTTTGCGGGCAGGTGATATTTTACCTTTTCGCTCTTCTTGGCGCGCTATTACAGGGGGTACATTTCAGGCTTCCAGGCGTAAGCCTTGCTTATAGTTTTGTCGTAATGCAGGCGGCCATCCTGACCGGCTTTCTGCGTTTCGCTTCGGGACGTGATGATGTTCTCTGGGAAAAAGCCCACGCCCTCGATCCGCTGAGCGGGCGGCAGAAAATTCTTCGACTGGTCTGGGACAGCACCTTGTTTACCGCCGGATTTGTTTTCGCCTACTGGCTGAGATATATGGGCCCGCCACCCGAAGCGGTTTACAACAGCTACAAGCAGCTTTTCCCTTACTGGGACTTTATGGGCATTCGATTCGCCCTGCCCATCGTCATGTTTATCCCCATGACAATCTTCTATTTTTTCAAGGTGAACGAAACGCGGACCAATGAGGTCAAGCCGGAATATTTCCTTACTCTTATTAAAGGTATCTTCTATTCAACCATCGCCCTCTTCCTTCTGATTTATCTCAAACGCTCGACCCTTATGCAGATCGAACAGACCGAGAGCGGCTTTCAGATCGTTTCTTTCCCGACCTCGATTCTCCTGATCGGCTTTGTTCTTAACTGCATTCTTATCGGGGGGTGGCGCCTGCTTCTCCTCTGGATCAAATCAGACAACAAGGAAGAGCAGAACAGCTTTCTTGAGTATTTCTATCTCGGAGAAACCAACGACCGCGACAGCATTGACTTTATTCAGGATTCCTTTGAACCGAAAATAAAACTGCTTACCATCAACACCGAGGCGGAGAGAAATAACGCCGCTGAAGTGGGGGAAAAGCTCCGCAATTATCTTGGCGAGGTAAGGCCTAACGGAATAATTATCGATCCCGGCGTTATGGGCAGGAATGCAACCCTGGAAGCGGTGAGCATCGCCGACGAGAGATGTCTTAATCTCAACATGCTCCCGGGCGATCTGGAACTTCTTCTCGGTAAAACCCACCCTAGGCTCTCGAATTATATTCCGCTGATCGACATCAGCCGAAGTTCGATCAATGAATTTACCGCAACTATAAAACGCCTGTTAGATCTTATTATCGGCTTTGCCATATTCCTTGCCGGTTTGCCTTTTCTGGCTTTACTGCTCATCTCCGGGCGTCTATTCGGACCAAAGGAGAAACGCCCGCAGATTGTCTGGCTCGAACGGATCGGGAAAAAAGGATTGGGCACAACCATTCCCCGGTTGCGCTTTATCGCCGGCCGTTCGAAGTGGATTACCCGTCACGCGCGCCGGGCTGTTACAGGGTTGGCTCTTATTACCGGACGCCTGAGTTTTGTCGGGCTCCGTCCCATACTTAAACGCACCTACGAAAAAATGAACGCCATGGAGCGTAAATTTCTCGAGAGCAAACCGGGAGTATTTTATCTCGGAAAAATCGACATCTGCCGGGGCGAGCTTCTTGATAGCCGGATGGCGGCGATTGTTTATTACTGCAGAAACGCAAGCCCTGCTCTGGATCTGCAGATCAT
>JAFGWW010000370.1 GCA_016936955.1 Planctomycetota bacterium
GTCGGGGAGATGCGCGACCTCGAGACTATCGGCATAGCTCTGACCGCCGCCGAAACCGGGCACCTTGTCATATCCACTCTCCATACCAACGACGCCCCCCAGAGCATCGACCGCATTATCGACGTCTTCCCGCCCCACCAGCAGGGACAGGTGCGGGCCATGCTTTCTTCGTGTCTGGTTGGGATTGTGGGTCAGCAGCTCCTGCCCCGCGCCGACGGCGAGGGGCGCGTCATCGCCTGCGAGATATTGCGCAATATCCCGGCAGTGGCAAACCTGATCCGAGAGAACAAGATATCCCAGATACCCGGCGTGATGGAAACACAGGCCAAGCACGGCATGGTTTCCATGGACGCGGCCATCAAGAAACTTTTCCTTGACATGGATATCGACGAGAAGACCGCCCGTCGCCACATGCGCCACCCCCAGACCCTATTCGGATCGGGGGGAAGCAAGTGATGCCTTTCGCGCTGGCGGCAGTGATAATGGATATCATCTCGGTGATATTTTTCATGCGGCTGATGAAAGACGATCCGAGATTCCGCTTCGCGCGCAATCCGGCCTTCGCGCTGTTTTTTTCCGTTGCCGGAGTGGTTGTCGCTTCCAGAGGAGCTTTCGGGTTGCTGGATTTCCTCATGGGAAGTGTATTTCTCATGGTGCTTGTCCTGGCCGTGCTTTGCGCGCCTCTCTGTCTCCTGCCGCTCTGTGCCTTCAGTGAATGGTTCGGTAACCTCATCAGTCTCGGCGGAGCCAACAATATCCGCGCGCTGCATTCATGCGGCAAGGCTGAGCATGCCGAGCGGGAAGGCGATTTCGATCTGGCTGAAAGATACTTCCTCGAGAGCATGCCAGCCGACCCGGACAAAGCCAACCCGGAATACGCAGCCGTCCACCTTCAGTATGGTGAATTCCTGCGCAAGCGCGAACGCTTCGCCGAGACCGCCGCACAGTGGAGCTTGGCCATCCGCGCCGGACTGGACGCTGAAAAAGAAATTGTAACCGCCGCGCGGCTTGCCGAGATCATGGCCAACAACCTCAAAGACCACGAAGGTGCGGCGAAGGTTATAAAAAGCATACTTGTGAAACACCCAAACCGGAAAGACGCCCTGTCTCTGCAGAGGAGGCTGGAAAAAATGGAAGACAGGATCAATGCCTGAGAAATGGTTCTGCCTCTGCGGTCAGATCAACCCGAACTTCCGCGAGAAGTGCGTAAACTGCAATATGGATAAGGAAGAGGCATTGCTCGATGCCTTCGATGAGGAAAAACACACCAATTGCGCGCCGCCGGAGAGACTCCCCGACGCTATCTCCAAAACGGTGAAATCCCTGGCAATAAACTCCAGCAACGGCAGGGTTGTCGGCACGGAAAAAAGCGCCGCTATATGGTTTGTCTTTCCTCTCCTGTTCGCGCTTACAGCCGCCGTTTTCTTCGTGATATTATATTTTGGTTTCAATGACGGCAGGCTAAGGCTGGAGTTGGTTTTTGAATGGCTTGTCTACTTTCCCCTGCCCTTCCTGATCCTCCTTTTCGGCGCCGCCACCCTTGCAAGCACCCCGAACATACAGCTTGTCCTCGATAGCGAGATGGGCGAGGTTGTTCTGAAAAAACGCTGGTGGATTATTCCCTATTGCGTCCGCTCATGGCCGCTCGAACATTATAAAATAACTCGGGGGCATAAAAAAATAACAATTGAAGAGGCCGATGGATATAATGTCGGCAAATCATTGCTGGCCGCAGCTGTGTCCTTTGGTGTAATAATCGGGGTGCAGAATACGGTAAGATATGATGAACGCATATCTGCCATAGCCCTCACCACCGGCGCCGGCGGCGAGATATTCAACCTCGTCGCATGCAGCAATGGCAATGACATTGAAGACTTTTTACAGCAGGCAAGTTCCCTCGTCCCGGACAGGGTAGACCTTCCACCTATGTGAACATGAACCGGAGAGATTCAGCATGAAACCAGAGAGCGTTAAAAACATCATGTCCCGTAATTCAGCGGGAGGCGAGGTCATCGTGCAAGGCTGGCTCCGCACGGCGCGCCACTCCAAAGGCGTCTCCTTCCTCGAACTCTCTGATGGATCCTGCTTCGGCACCGTGCAAATTGTGTGCGACCCCGGCCTCAATAATTATGAAAGCCAGATCAAGCAACTCCACACCGGGTGCGCCGTGCGCTGCACAGGCGAGCTTGTTGATTCCCCCGGCAAGGGGCAGAAGTATGAAATTCAGGCGCGCGCTATTGAGATCTTCGGTGACGCGGGCGAGGATTATCCCTTGCAGAAAAAGCGGCACTCACTCGAATATCTGCGAACTATCGCCCACCTTCGCCCCCGCACCAACACCATCGGCGCGGTGTGGCGCGTGCGAAACGCGGCAGCGCGGGCGATCCACGATTTTTTCCAGCAGCGCGATTTCATTTATCTCAACACCCCGATCATCACCGCCTCCGACTGCGAAGGAGCGGGCGAGATGTTCCGCGTCTCCACCCTTGATGCGGAAACTCCGCCACGCACCGATGAAGGCAAAGTTGATTTCTCGTCCGATTTTTTCGGGCGCGAGGCGCACCTAACCGTCTCGGGTCAGCTCGAAGGGGAAATCGGCGCTCTGGCATTGTCCAACGTCTACACCTTCGGCCCCACCTTCCGCGCTGAAAACTCCAACACCTCGCGCCACCTCGCGGAATTCTGGATGGTGGAACCGGAGATGGCTTTCTGCGACATCCGCGGTGATATGGACGTAGCAGAGGATTTTCTCAAACACATTTTCACCCACGTGCTCGAATCGGTGCCGGACGATATCGAGTTTTTCAACAGCCGCATCGACAACACGGTTATCGAAACCCTGCGCCACATAATCGATTCGCCCTTCGAGCGGATCAGCTACACCGACGCGATCGGCATTCTTGAAAAATCCGGGCACGATTTCCAGTTCCCCGTCAAATGGGGCATCGACATGCAGAGCGAGCACGAACGGTTCCTCACGGAGGAGCATTTCAAAAAGCCCGTCATCGTCACTGACTACCCCAAAGACATTAAGGCGTTTTACATGTACATGAATGACGACGGCAACACCGTCCGCGCCATGGACGTGCTCGTGCCCAAGGTTGGCGAGATCATCGGCGGTTCGCAGCGCGAAGACCGCATCGACATCCTTACCAAACGCATCGGTGAACTCGGATTGAACGCGGATGATTACTGGTGGTATCTCGACCTGCGCCGCTACGGTTCAGTCCCGCACGCAGGTTTCGGCCTCGGCTTTGAACGCGTGGTGCAGTTCATGACAGGCATGCAGAATATCCGCGACGTCATCCCCTTCCCGCGCGTGCCGGGGTATGCGGAATTTTAATGCGCAAAACATAATCGGCCTTTTACTTTAAAGGATCGGCAATGGACCTTTTCCAGAACCACGACAAAAACCGCATAGACGAACTGCGCCGGGAACTCAACCGGCACAATGAGCTTTATTATAACAAAGCCACACCTGAAATCAGCGACCACGAATACGACATGCTGATGAAGGAACTTGAAGAACTGGAAGCTAAGTATCCGGAGCTCTTCTCGCCTGACAGCCCTACCCAGCGGGTCGGCGCCCCCCTCATTGAAAGCAGTGAAGAAGGAACTGAAGACGGGGACGACAGACGCGAGAAGGTGCGCCACGAAATCCCCATGCTCTCGATCAGCAACACCTATACCGACGACGAGGTGCGCAAATTCGTGGGGCGCGTGATCGCCGCACTTGAGCAGGCGGGGAACAAGAAAGAGCCGGAGTTTGTGGTGGAACTGAAAATCGATGGGCTTGCGATCTCCATAATTTACGAGAATGGGAAACTCCTTCTAGGCGCGACGCGTGGCGACGGCAAGGTGGGCGAGGACGTAACCGAAAATGTGCGGCGCGTGAAAAACATTCCGGCCACGATAGAGAATAAATCGCATATCGAGGTGCGCGGCGAAATCTACATGCCCCGCCAGGCTTTCGAACGTGTGCGGCAGGAGCAGGAAGATTCTGGCGCGGACCGTGTTTTTGCCAACCCCCGCAATGCCGCCGCCGGAACGCTGAAAGTAA
>JAFGWW010000371.1 GCA_016936955.1 Planctomycetota bacterium
CGATGATACGGTTCACGGTCGATCGCGCGGTAGTGGTATGCAGGGTACCGAAGACGAGGTGGCCCGTCTCGGCGGTTTCAATCGCGATCTCGATAGTCTCAAGGTCGCGCATCTCGCCCACGAGAATAATATCTGGGTCTTCGCGGAGCGCCGCGCGCAGGGCGTTCTTGAAGCCCATGGTATGGACATGCACCTCGCGCTGGTTGACCAGACATTTCTTGTTGGGGTGGACAAACTCGATCGGGTCTTCGATCGTCAGGATGTGGTCGCACCTCACCTCGTTGATATGGTCGATCATCGCGGCTAGGGTGGTGGACTTACCCGACCCGGTCGGCCCCGTTACAAGAACCATCCCCTTGGGCAGGTAACAGAAATCCCGGATCGCCTTCTTCTCCGGTTTGTCCAGACCGAGCTGGGACATGTTCAGGATCTCGGAGGGGATGAGTCGGAACACACCGCCCCAGCCCTTGCGGTCCATGAAGATATTGGCGCGGTAGCGCCCGTAGCCTTCGAGTTCGTAACAGAAGTCGGTGTCGTGAAGCTCCTCGAATTCCTTGAGGTTCTTGGGCGGCATGATCTCGCGCAAGACCATGATCGCATCTTCCGCGCTTACTACGCCCATCCCTTCCACAGGAACAATATCACCACTCTCACGCATCATGGGCACCTGCCCGGTGCAGAGGTGAAGGTCGGAACATCCATGTTCGACCATATGCCGAAATAGAACATCCATCTGTGCCATTATCGTTGTTCTCCGGATATCTGCGGGTCCTTTTCCACCTGAAGCCACCGCGCCCCGACCGCTTCAGGCAATGCACTCAAATGAACCATACCCATAAATGTAATTAAATAGCGGGATTTGTTAATTGAAAAAACGGCAAAAAACGCACTCGCGATTTTCTGCAACCCATTATGAAGAAATGATTTCTCGCTCATTAATACAGAATGGGGCAGGATTAACCGCCTGTCAGCGGGATCAGCGATATGTATGTCTCTGGAATGATCTTTGCCACATGCAAGAATACACTGGGAAATTTACCGGCCTGTGAGACATGAAAGAACTATTCCTGTGCCAGCAGGCACAACAAAATATACAGGAGACGCAAGATGAGAGAGATTAAACAGAACACTCTGGGCGTGCGCGAGGCAGTCGAGACACGCAGGGCGCACAAGACCCTGGATCCGAATCATAAAATGACGGACGAAGAGGCGAAAGCCATTCTTGAAAGCGCCATCCTCTCGCCAACAGCGTTTAACATCCAGAACTGGCGGTTGGTCTGGGTCAAGGATATGGAGCTTCGCGAAAAAATCCGCGAGGTAGCCTGGGGGCAAGAGCAGGTCACCAGCGCATCCATGCTTCTCGTAATCTGCGGCGACCTCCGGGCGTGGGAGAAAAACCCGGAAAGATACTGGCGTAATAGTCCTACCGAAGTACAGGAATTCATCCTCCCTGCCATCCACGCGTATTATGCGGAAAAACCACTGACCCAGCGCGACGAGTGCATGCGCTCCGGCGGCATCATCACCCAATCCCTCATGCTTCTCGCCGAGGACATGGGCTACAAGAGCAGCCCCATGGACGGTTTCGATTACGATGCGGTTGGCAAGCTCATCGGCCTACCAGAGGACCATATTATTGTGATGATGCTCGCTATCGGCAAGCCGCTAAAGGAAGCGTGGCCGCGAGGCGGACAGCTCCCGCTCGACGAAGTTGTGATCGAAAACAGGTTCTGAATTGTTCCGTTAAATGCGGTGAACAAATTTTATTGAAAAAATATCCGCGCTCCTTCCTGCACCATTCGGCACGAAGGAGTGCCGCATATTTATCATACAGTGCCGTATCGCAACGCCACCGCCGCACTCCTGCATTATCCTCATATCCCCCCGTAGTCACCGCCCTCGACACCCCCCGCCACACGCACTACCATTCCCGGCACACACATTCGAAATACATGCACAATTATTTCATTTCATTATGGTGAGGGAGATCAGTCATGTTTCAGAAGTTTATCCGTTCCGCAATTACCCGCTACACGGCAGCGCTGGTTATTACAATAGCCGCCGCCTCGGCCGCCTTCGCGCACTTTCAGCTTCTCATCCCCTCCGCCGATATAATCTCGGCCAAGGACGACAAGACGGTAGCCCTCGACATCATCTTCACCCACCCCATGGAGGGCGGCCCCGTAATGGAGATGGGAAAGCCAAAACAGTTCGGCGTGCTGGTTGACGGGGAGAAGCAAGACCTTCTTGAAACTCTGGCGGAAAAGAAAATCGACGGCAAGACAACCTATACCGCCTCCTACAAGGTCAAAGCCCCGGCTGACCATGTTTTCTATATCGAACCCGCGCCATACTGGGAACCGGCCGAGGAGAAGATGATTGTCCATTACACCAAGGTGGTGGTCGACGCTTTCGGCGCAGAGGAAGGCTGGGACGCAATGGTCGGCTTCCCCGTCGAGATCGAGCCGCTGGTGCGCCCTTACGGAATCTGGAGCGGCAACCTCTTCCGCGGCGTGGTGAAGAAAAAGGGCGAGGCCGTCCCCTTCGCCGAGATCGAGGTCGAGTATTACAACAAGGACGGCAAGGTCAAGGCCCCGGCCGATCCCTTTATCACCCAGGTAATCAAGGCAGACAAGAACGGCGCCTTCTCCTACGCCATGCCGAAAGCGGGATGGTGGGCCTTCGCCGCCCTCATCGACGGCGACGAGAAGATGAAGAACCCGGAAGGCAAAATGGTAGACGTCGAACTCGGGGGGCTTATCTGGGTCAAGACGGTCGACATGTAGTATCGGAAATGAGGTCCATTAAATTCCGATAAAAGAAAGCATACACATCGAGCGGATGACGGATATAATGCGACTTTCGTCATCCGCGTTTATTTTTGCAACCAGCAACGGAACAGAATCATGCATCTGCCAGACGGCGTAATCTCCAATACCGCAGCGGGCGCTTCGTGGGCGGTCTGCTCGGCGGGCGTGGCGATTGGCCTGCGCGGAATGAAGAGCGGGCGCATACCGTTGGTCGGCGTTACGGCGGCGGTCTTTTTTGTCTGCACCCTGATCGCCATCCCCCTCCCCCCGGCCAGCGTCCACCTTCTGCTTAACGGGCTGACCGGCATCCTGCTGGGCTGGGCCTCATTCCCTGCAATACTCGTCGCCCTCGCATTGCAGGCGGTTCAGTTCGGACACGGCGGCGTATTCGCCCTCGGCGCGAACACAGTTGTCATGTCGGTGCCGGCGGTAATATGCGGCGCCCTTTTTTCGCGGAGAATTAAAAACAGCCAGACCCGCAGGGCCGCCATTTACGGTTTCGCCGCCGGGGCGCTCTCGGTTTTTCTCTCGTGCATCATGCAGGCAAGCCTGCTCTGCCTGACCGACCGGGGATTCGTCACCCCCGCGATGGTGCTTCTCGGCGCCCACATGCCGGTCATGTTTATCGACGGCGCGGTTACTGCGTGGGTTGTCGGTTTTCTCCACCGCGTCAAGCCCGAGATGCTTGACCGCCTCGATTGAGCAAGGAATTTTCTCTAATCAGGAGAACGAATAAATGCAACGCAACATCATCCTCTTTCTCGCCTGCCTCTTCTGCGCGGGGATATTCTTTCCCGGCCGCGCGTGGGCGCACAAGGTAAAACTTTTCGCTGCTGCGGACGGCAAAAAAATCGAAGGCTTCGCCTATACCTCGGATGGAGCAAGAATAAAAAGAGGCAAGGTCGCAGTTATGATCGGCGATAACAAAATCGCAGAGGTAGACCTAGATAAAAAAGGCGAGTTCACTTACGAAGCAAAGACAAAAGACGACCACCTCTTCCGCCTCGACCTCGGCGACGGACACGCGGCAAGCTTTACCGTATACGCTTCCGAACTTCCCGACTCGCTCCCGGGCGGCGACAAAACCGTGCAGGCGACGCCGGATGCGAATGAGAACGCGGCAGAAGCCACGGCCGCGCCAGCGTCGACAGCAACCGGCATTTCGCAGGATCTGGCAGCCGAAATAAAACAACTCCGGCAGCAGGTGACAATGCTGCGTGAGGAGATTGACGCCTACCGCGAACACCGCAATCTGCAGGACATCATCGGCGGCATCGGATACATCCTCGGCATCACCGGCATCGCATTCATGCTCATGAAAAGAAACAGCACCAACGGGAACAGTAAAGCCTGATGATAATTTTCGACAACCTCAGCGAGACTAACGCCATCCGCCGCGCCGACCCGCGTTTGCGCGTGGTGGCGACCGCGGTCTGGGCAATTCTCGCCTGCCTCTGCGACCGTCCGGCTGCTCTCGTCCCCATGCTTGTTTTAGGCGCGGCGCTTGTAATATTGTCCGGCCTCCCCGCAAGCGCGATCCGTCGCCGCATGATACAGCTCAATGTTTTCGTCGCCTTTTTTATTCTCATCCTCCCCCTAACCATCCCCGGCGAAAACTTTTTCGCCCTCGGTTCTCTCGGGTGGAGCAGGGAGGGGCTTGAGCGGGCCCTCGTAATCGCCCTGCGCGCAAACAGCATCGTCCTCGCCTGCGCCGCCCTGCTCGGCACAATGGAAGCCGCCCACTTCGGCATCGCCCTGCGCCGGTTGGGGCTGCCGAAGAAGCTCACCCACATCTTCCTTTTTACGATCCGCTATACCGAAACGGTGCATATTGAATACCACCGCCTCCGCGACGCGATGAAACTCCGTGCCTTCAAGGCAGGGTGCGACTCCCACACCCTGCGATCGATCGGATACCTGATCGGCATGCTGCTGGTGCGCAGCGCCGAGAGGTCGGAGCGGATTCTGGAAGCGATGAAATGCAGGGGCTTCACGGGCGAGCTTTACACCCTTGAAGAATTCCGTTTCGGAAGGGTCGACTTTCTGCTCTCTATCCTTATAATTGCGGCTTTGGCCGTTCCCGGATATCTGCAATGGATGTAAGCCCCATTATCGAAGCGCAAGACCTCGGCTTCGCATACGAAGAAAACTCACCCGTCCTCAGGGAGTTGTCTTTCTCCATGAACGCCGGTGAACGCGTCGGCCTCGTCGGCGCCAACGGCAGCGGGAAGTCTACCTTCCTGCGCCTGCTTGTTGGCCTGCTCAAAACCTCAACTGGCACGCTGAACCTTTTCGGCGCGCCGCGCTTTTCGGAAGAGAGTTTTGTCGAGGTCAGGAAGCGGGCCGGGCTGGTATTCCAGAATCCGGACGACCAGCTCTTCTGCCCCACCGTCCTCGACGACGTGGCTTTCGGCCCCCTTAATCTCGGGGAGAATGCCGAGAGCGCGCGGCGCATCGCCTTGGAAACGCTCGGACAGGTCGGGCTCCACGGATTCGAGGAGCGGATTACGCACAAACTTTCGGGCGGGGAAAAACAACTCGTCGCCCTCGCCTCCGTCCTTGCCATGAAACCGGAGGTGCTGCTGCTGGACGAGCCGGTGGCCGGACTTGACGCGAAGGCAAACCTGCGGGTGCGCTCCGCCCTCGAACAACTTCCCCAGAGCATGATAATTATCAGCCACGACGAAACGCTGATCGAAACCCTCTCCACCCGCCGCGTCTTCCTCCGCGACGGGCGTATAGAGAATTGAAGGGATAATCGAAAGGATCAATGATGAAAAAGATCGCGCTCCTCTTCGCCGTAATCCTTGCCTCCTCCTTCCTGCTTCGCGCCGTCGAACCGGCGGACAAGAAGGAACCCGCCGTGCCGCAGATAGATGTTCCCAAAACCGGCAAAGCTCCCGTAATCGACGGCAAGCTCGACGACGAGTGCTGGAAAAATTCCGCCGAGATAAAAGCCCTCACCCCGGCCGCCGAGAATGCAGACATAAAAGCCGCCCCCAATACCAAAGTAAAAATAACCTGGGACGAGGATAACCTCTACATCGCTTTCGAGTGCTCCGGATATGAAAGCACGGCTGCGGAAAAAGCCGGACGCGACAGCGATATCATGAAAGGCGACGTCTGCGGAATTACGGTAAGCGGCGCGGGCGACTGCCGCCTCTGGTACGAGATTTACATCTCCTCCTCCGGGACGCTTTATGACGAAGCGGTTGTCCTCTCCGCCGACCCTGAACTCAACCCCGACGGCACCCTTACCGAACAGTCGGTGAAAAAAGAACTCTGGCGCATCCCGGCATGGAACGGCGTCCAAAAAGTCGCGGTCACAAAAATCACGGACAAGGAAGACACAACAAAAATTCTGGGCTGGACAGCCGAACTCGCCATCCCCGGCAAGGATATTCTCAAGCGCCGAGGCACGGAAAAGCTCTCCCCCATGGAGATCCGCGCAAACTTCGTCCGCCTCCCGGAACA
>JAFGWW010000042.1 GCA_016936955.1 Planctomycetota bacterium
CACCCTCGACCGCGAAAAGTTTACCGACGCGAAGGAAACCCTCAAGGGCGGTTACATCCTCAGCGACGACGACAAGAGCGAGATCATGATCATCGCTTCCGGTTCGGAAGTGCCCCTCGCCATCGAAGTCGGCGAGATGCTCCGCGAGGCCGGCCGCAAGATCAGGATCGTCAGCATGCCGAGCCTTGACGTTTACAACAAGCAGTCCGAAGGCTACCACAAGCGCATCATGCCCAAGCGCATCAAGAAGCGCGTCGTGATCGAAGCCGGCGTGATTCAGGGCTGGGAAGGCATCCTTGGCGACGGCGGCATCTTCATCGGCATGGACGACTTCGGCCACTCCGGCCCCGCCGAGTCGCTGGCGGTCAAGTTCGGCTTCTGCGTCGACAAGATTCTGGACAAACTCGCCGAAGCGGATTACTAAACCGCCGCGAGCAGCCGGAATTTGACAAAATCCCGAAAATAAGCGCACGGGCGTCCATTGCGGCGCCCGTGCCTTTTTGTTGCCTGAGGGCGGTGTAATGCCGAAAAAAAAGCCTTTTCCGGCATGGGCAGCCCTTTGTTGCTCTGGCGGCCGGGAATATTCTGACATTTCGGAAATAAATTAGTTGACTAATAGGGAGAGAGTAGAGTATGGTTACCACGTCGACAGGGGCTTATCCCTCGGCTTTTGACGACACTGAAAAGTATTTGAGGGAGCATTACGGGGCTTTGTATTTTTCACGCCCCAACGGAGGAATCATCGTGGCAAGAGGTACAGTAAAGTGGTTCAGCGACAAGAAGGGCTTTGGTTTTATCATCCCCGAGGATGGCGGCGAGGATCTTTTCGTCCACCACTCCAACATCGAAATGGATGGTTTCAAAACCCTCAAAGACGGGCAGGCGGTTGAGTTCGAAGCAGCGCAGGGAAGGAAGGGGCCGGAAGCAAATTCGGTCAAAGCTATCTAAATATAAGACAGCAACCTTACGCTCAAACCCCCGGCTTTACGCCGGGGGTTTTTTGGTGGGTCTCTGGAGGTGGGATAATCTTGGCGGGAATATAAGGAACTGGTTTAGATGTGCTCGTCGTCGAAGACGAGTTCCAGCTCCTCGGAATCTTTCTGCGTCACCGAGTAGGTGCCTTTACGGTAGACAATCATCTCCCTTTCGGCGCCCTCTTCGATGATTTTTTTCGCTATCTCAGTGCGTTTCTCCTTTTCGGATTCATTATTAAAGTAGAGGAAAAGCTCTTCGCCTTTATCACCCATCTTGAGTAGGAAGGCGTTGTGTTCGACAAAGACAAGATCCTCGTAAGCATGCGTAACCTCCAATCCGGTGGACTTGACGATCTCTACCACTCTGGTTATTGGCCGATACGGTACTGTCATGGTTGCAGGTGTCCTATGTCTCGTGCGGTTCCGCTCAGGATACGGCGGCGAGCACTTTTTCCTTGCAGGTGCTGATTGCGATAAGGCCGATCTCGGTCACGGCTTTTCTGAAATCGATCAGGCACTCGGCGTCAATTTGCGCAACCGTGAAGTCGGAGAAGGAGCAGATGTTTTGCGCTTTCTCGATCTCCAGAATCTTGCTGCGCAGGCCTTTCTCGAGGGGGCAGACTTTGTCCATGCCCTCCATGAGATCGGTAAACGTGTGGTTGTAAGGCAGCGAATGGTGATAATCCAGAATCGCCATTACATAACTCTCAAGACTCATTGAGAGCAGATTGTACTGGATTACGGGAGAGAACTTCGAAGGCTTACCGTTCTTCCCGCTGGCAGAGCACAGATACTGCCGACCTTCCTTGAGCCATGATTTCCAGTCGTTCATCTTTTCTTCCTTTCCGGAAAAAGGTTTTTTGCTTCCACCTTTCCCTTCACAACGGAATATAAGATAACAAGAGCCGTGCCAGAAAAAAATATCGCAAGTCGCGGGGCATTCCTGGCGACGTAATTCAAGCTGAGATAAAGAATTAAAAAATATCAGCACGCCATGGAAGGAGGCGCTGGCTGGGGCATGGAGGGAAACAATTTTGTAATAAGGCAGGGCGGGTGGACAAAATTGTCAGTTATTGGGCGTCATCTTCATTTGTACATGACAGCTTTGTTTTAAAAAATCCCGTTCCTTTGATTTTGCCACAATTATCGCAGATCATATATATGCCTTCTGCTTTATCCCCACCAACTTCACCATACTCATTGCAGAAAGGGCATTTCATCTTCAAGGGACGAAATAGCATGACAAACGCCATGACCATACCAATAAAGCAAACTGTCAGGATAATCGATAAGGCAATATCAATTAATAAGTTTTTCCAGAATCCCTCAGCAAGAAAAATCAGGAGACAGAAGAAAACTATGAACAACACCGTTACGGATTTGCATAGATAAAACCAAAAGGAAAAACGCATAAGCCATCCTTTGGATATCACTCCCCCTTGCGATAAACCGCGGGGTTCCATTCCGGGTCGTTATACATTTTGAACTGTTTGTAAAGCTTCATCATCTTTTTCCCGGCGGCGAGGGCGGCCAGAAGACGGGCGAGGGCGGTGGTGAGGTCGGCGCGCTGGAGCTTGAGAATAGCGAGGCGGTCGGCCGCTTTTTTGAGATGTTCCTCGCTTGCGTCGGTGCGGACGGCCTGCACGCCCGTATGTTTTACCTTGAGGCCGAGGATGCTCAGGCGGTCCATGATGCTGCCCGGGGTTTCGCTGTTCCACTCCGCGTCGGGGGCGGGCTTATTGCCGTTCTCGATCAGCATGCCGAGAACCAGTTCGTCCAGCTTTTCGATGCGGTCGTTGCGCTGCTGGTTGTATTTATCGATCCGGCGCTTGACGTCAGCGATTATGCTATCAGAGGCGTTGGTGTCGCGGGCCTTGTCTTCCTCATGCCAGAGAAGGCAGTTGCGGCGGTGCTGTTCGCGGAGGGTTTCATAAAAACCGTTCTCGCTTCCGATCTGCGAGATCGGCTCGCGCGGGGTGCCGTCGGGGTTGTGCCACTCTTCGATAAGAGAATCCTGCCACGCGGCAATCTGGGCGGCGAAAAGGTCGGGCGAATTTATAGAGATGTCAGTCATGCAAACCTTTCAAATACGTAATAACCGGAAATGAAAAGTATACGCAGGAAAGGGATGCGGCTCAAGCTAATTAGGGGGTCGTCATGAGGCGAAACCGAACGTCAGCATTAAAATATTCCGCCAGATAAAAGCCTCGTTCGTCCTGAGCTTGTCGAAGGATGGACGGCACTACTCATTTTACATTCATACTTCGACAAGCCCAGCATGAACGGAAAAGCGGGAGGTTAAAGTTTTAATGCGATTGCCATGCCATGCGGTCGCGTTACATCAGGATAGCCAATTCCTATTCGTTGGTGCCTGCCCCGCCCCACCCGTCTCTGGCCTCGGCGGCGTCGACGAGGGAGGAGAAGAGTTCGGAGAGATCGAAAGGCTTCATTATGGTCTTTACCACATGGGCAGGGATGTCGGCAAGGTTTTCAAAGCCCTCGGTCTTGCGCCCCGTGATTACGATGCAGGCCGGCCGTTTTTCCAGAGGCAGTTCGGAGATCAGGCCGATAAACTCGTCCCCGTCCATCTTCGGCATCTGGAGGTCGACGAGGGCGATATCGAAAAATTTTGATTTGAGAATCTCGAGGGCGAGGGCGCCGTCGTCGGACTCTTCGATTATGCAACCGCTCTTGGTCAGCACGTTGTTCAAGAGGTCACGCACGTCCGCTTCGTCGTCGAGAATCAAAATACGCCTGCCTTTGAGATCGGGCTTTTTGAGTTTTACGCTGCTCTGGTGCTCCGGAGTATGGGCATAATCAAGTACAGGCAGCCACACGGTCATGGTCGTGCCCTTGTCGATCTCGCTCTGCACGTCAATCTCGCCGCTATGGTTCTGAATAATCGTATTGCAGATGCTGAGCCCAAGGCCAGAGCCCTTGACTTTAACCAATGGGCTTGCGGGTTTGGCGTATTCCCCCTTGGTGGTATAGAAGGGAAGGAAGAGTTTGTGAATGTTCTCCTTCGGAATTCCGCAACCGGTATCGCTGATCAGAAAATACACGCGCCCAGCTTTCTGGCCGGTTTCGAGAGCAATTATTTTCTCGGGGCTCTCCATAATTGCATGGCGCGCGTTGATAATCATGTTCATCACCACCTGCCCGATCTGGGCCGAGTCTACCAGGCAGAGCGGAATGGGGCTGGCGTTGAAAGTAAGCGACACGCCCTGGCTCGCGTACTCGTTTTTCAGAAGGGCGATCACGTCGTTAATGATATCGTTGAGGTTGGAGGGTGAGGCGTCCCCCTTCTCCGGCTTTGCAAAAGCCAGAAGATTCTTGGTCACCTTCGTCGCCCGGCGGGTGGCCTTTAATACGCGCTCAAGGGAAGACTTGGTCGCAGGGGGGATGGTCTTGTCCATCAGCGCAAGTTCGAGAAAACCTTGAATCGAAGTATGGATATTATTAAATTCGTGGGCCACGCCGGCGGAGAGGGTTCCCACGGCTGCCATCCTCTCGCTTTTGATAAGCGCCTCTTCGGTGCGGCGGCGGTCGGTAATATCCCGGCCGATGCCTATAAAATATTCTACCTTCCCATTCTTCTCATGAACGTGGCTGGAGGTTTCAATAAGCTTGTACTCACCGTTGAGAGTTTTGAGACGGATGATGCCGATGCGTGATTTCTTGATCAGCTCCGGATTGTAAACCCGGTCTTTGAGTTTAGCCAGATCGTCGGGATGGATCAATTCGAAGAGGGATCGGCCGATCCATTCGTTGTTGTCCCAACCGAGAATGTTGGTAAAAGCCGGGTTGAGAGATTTGAAAATCCCTTCGGAATCGACGTTATAAATAATATCCTGCGCGGTCTTGAAGAGGGCGCGGTATCTCGCTTCCGAATCGTCGAGATGGTTCTCCGCCCGCATCCTTTCCTGGATCTCCTGCAGCAGGCTCTGATTTGTCGCTTCAAGTTCCTGGGTGCGCTTGTCTACCTTCATCTCCAGGAGGTTACGGGCATCAACGAGCTCAAGCTCCATCTCCTTGCGCCGGGTTATGTCGTGAACCGCGAAAACCACGAGGTTGGGCTTGCCGCCGAAGTGGTCGAGGGCTGCGGTGCGGCCTTCAAACCATTTTCTGTTCTCGCCGATATCAAGGCAATATTCGACCATCTGTGATAAACCGGTCTCAAGTGCAAGCCTGACCGCACCGAGTGCTTTTTCCGTTACATCCGCCGGCAGATAATCCCCCACCTTTTTTCCGAGCAGTTCGGAGGGGGGAAGGTATAGCAATCCTTCTTCGGTAGTGAGGATATCAATATAGGTTCCCTCATCGTCGAGGATGAAGATGATATCGGGAATGGCCTGGATGATGGCCATGAGCTTCGAGTTCTGATCCTTGATGGTTTCCTGGAGGCTCTGGTATTTTTCCACATTGAAGAGCACGCCCACGAGTCCGACCAGTTTCCCGTTTTCCATCAGCGGATTGACCTGCACAAGCACGGGGAAGCGCCGTCCATCTTTGCTTATCGCGGTATAGGCATTAGGTTTGGGAAGTTGTCCCTGCAAAGCCTGCCCGATGCGGGCGCGGGCCTTTTCATGGTCTTCAGGGATAATGATATCAAGGACGGAGATGCCTTTTGCAAGATCTTCGCGGGTATAGCCGAACATCTCAAGGCCGAAGTCGTTGGCAAAGCGGAAATTCGCCTGTAGGTCTATCTCAAATACAGCCTGGGGGAAATAATTGAGAAAACCGTAAATAATATCTCTGGGCGGGACGGATGCCTCGCCCTCGCCGGGTATTGACAAAGGCGACTGCCTCGGAGAATGTTCTTCGGGGTTCTGCATATTAGGCGGCTCCGGCCATTTATTCGGTAAAAGCAATAGTATCAGATACAGAGTTCCGGTCAACAGTTAGGACACGTAATTGCGTATATGTTGCCAAAAATTTGACACATGCAATTTAGCGGTTAGAATTGCTGACTTGAACATTTTAGGGAACAACCGTTACAGCTCGGGGGTTATTAATGAAATCAGCGGTCATTGCATCAATCGTCATTGGTTTGTTTTTATTTACAGGTATCCTTGTGGCCGGGGAAGCTGCAAGCGGCGAGGCAGCAACCACTGTCGCGCCCGAGAATATTCAACCACCCCTTCCCACCGTAAGCGACGAAACCGCGCAGGCGGTCAAGGATACGGTAAAGGAAATCGCCCCGAACTGGCTGCGCGATACGGCGGTGCTGATGGCCAACTGGCAGTGGGTCGCCCTCTTTGTCCTGATAGTTGCTTCTTTTATAATTGGCAGGATAGTCCGTTTTATAATCGGCAAATGGCTCCAGCGCTGGATGAAAAAGCGGGAGTTGAAAAATCGCCCCCCGATTCCGCAGAGCGTATACGAAAACGCGGAGCGCCCATTCGATCTTCTCGTTACCGCGCTGATCCTGCTTCTGCTCTATCCGTTCCTTCTGCTGCCCACAAGCATATATGTGGTCGTCTCGGTGGCGACGAAGATCATCCTTGCCGTAAGCGGGGTGTGGGCAATTTTCCGCATCGCCGACCTGATCTCCGAGCTCTTCCAGCAGATGGCCTCCAGAACCGAGAACAAGCTTGACGACCTGCTTGTGCCCATGGTGCGCCGGATAATAAAAGTATTTGTCACAATATTCGGTGGGCTTTTCATCGCCCAGAACCTGAATGTAAACGTGACCAGCCTTCTCGCCGGTCTCGGCCTTGGCGGCTTGGCTTTCGCTTTGGCGGCCAAGGACACGGTAGCCAACCTTTTCGGCAGCCTCACTATTCTGGTGGACCAGCCTTTCCGTATCGGCGACTGGGTTGTCATCGGCGGCGCCGAAGGGACGGTGGAGGATGTCGGCTTTCGCACTACCCGTATCCGTACATTTTATAATTCGGTCATAAGCCTTCCGAATTCGAAGATCGTGGATACCCAGGTGGACAATCTCGGCCTGCGCGTTTACCGCCGCTGCAACTGCATGCTCTCCATCACTTACTCGACCCCGCCGGAAAGGATCGAAGCTTTCTGCGAGGGCATCCGCGAGCTGATCCGCCTGCACCCGTATACGCGCAAGGATTACTTCAACGTATATTTCAACGCCTTAGCCGCTTCCAGTCTGGACATCATGCTTTATGTCTTCTGGAAGGTGCCGAACTGGCCCACCGAACTACAGGAGAAGCAGCGCCTTTTCATCGATATCATGCGCCTCGCCCAGCGGCTTGGAATCGACTTCGCTTTCCCCACCCAGACCCTGCACATCGAGTCGGTGCCGAACGAGCTCACCTCGCTTCTCGGGGGGGGCAAGCAGATGTCGCTCTTCAAGGGCGCGGCCGGGAAAGAAAAGGCTGTCGATATTCCGCCCCTTCTCACCGCCGAAGATATGGAAAAAGCCCTCGAAACCGGGCGCGAGCTTGCCCGCGAACTTGTCAAGGCAACCTTGGGCGACCCCATCCAGGTTCCGCCGCCTTCGCCCGGCAACTGATAAAAAAGGTGGAAGTTTTATTTACGGATCTGCATAAAGGGCTGCCATCAAGGGCGGCCCTTTTTAATGCTTACGCTGACGGTTGGGCTCTGGAAAAAACTTTCATCACCGTAGCGCTGATTTCAGAGATCAGGAATGGTTTGTAAAGAATGGCGCTGACGTCGAGTTCTTCGGAGATGCTCTCGCCTTCCTCGTTGTCCCATCCGGTTACGATAATCACCGGCGGCTGGAAAGGCAGGGGTTCTTTTCTCAGGTGGCGCAGAAATTCCGAGCCGTCCATCTTCGGCATTTTCATATCGAGGAAGATTATATCCGGCACCGTCTCCCGCACGCTCTCAAGCGCCTCCATCCCGTCGTCGCTGGTTACACAGTCAAAGCCGAGAACGCCGAGAATGGAGGTGAGCATCTTCTGCATCATCTCTTCGTCTTCAACCACCAGCGCCCTCTTGCCCTTAAGCTGCGGTTGGGCAGATGCATTTTCCGGCTGGTTAGTAAAGACTTCTTCTTTCCGTACCTCAAGTATCGGAAGTTCAAGGGTGAAGGTGGTGCCCACCCTTTCGGTGCTCTCGACCAGGAGGGAGCCTTTGTGTTTATCCATGATTGTCCGGCAGACGCTCAGGCCGAGGCCGGTTCCCTTGACCTTGCGGTCGGCGGTTTTCGGCGCGGCGTGTTCGCCCTTGGTGGAGAAGAAGGGGGTGAATATTTTTGAGAGGTTTTCGCGGCTGATGCCCCAGCCGGTATCGTTTATCCGAACCCGGATCTTGTCGCCATCAAGTTCAGAAACCACGCGCAGCCGCTTTTCGGGACGGTCTTTCATGGCATGGATGGCGTTGATGAAAAGATTGAGCAGAACCTGGGTAATCTGCCCCGGGTCCATCATCGAATTCGGAATGTCCCCGAGCTCGGTCTCCACCACAACGCCCTCCCTCTGTACCTCGTGGCTGGTAAGGTTTACCACCTCCTTGATGATGAGATTGAGGCTGGAGGGGAGGATGTTCTGCTCCTGCTTGCCGGCGAAGCTGAGCATGTTGCGGGTAACGTTCTTCATTCGCTTTGAAGCGTTGTGAATAGATTCGATCCAGGCCGAATACTCGGTCTTGGTAATTTCATCGTCGCCGAGAAGAAGCTGGGTATAGCCGAGGACGATGGCGTTCATATTGTTGAATTCATGGGCGATGCCGCCGGCGAGGGTTCCCACCGCCGCAAGGCGTTCGGAAACAATAAGCGCCTCTTCCGCCCTTTTGCGCTGCTCCATCTCTTCCAGCAGGTTCGCGTTTACCTTCTCCAGCTCCTCCGTCCGCTCCCTGACCCGGTTCTCGAGCACGTCGTTGGCGGTGCGCAAAACCTCTCTCGCCTCCGTTTCCGCCGTTACGTCACGGATTATTATTACGTGCCCTAAAAGGGTATTGCCCGAGATCCTCGCCACCCGGGTGAGGAGCAGATGATAAGCAGAGATATCCTGACAGAAGGTAAGCTCGGCCGTTCCCTCCGCGCTCCATTCAAGCTCCTGCCCCATAAGCTCGGGTAGCGTCTTTCCAAGCCAGTCTTTGCCCGCGAGACTGAAGAGGCTTTTGCTGGCAGAATTTACCTGTATCGCCCTGCCTTTGGAATCGAGCAGAATAACCCCGTCCCGCGAGCCCTCGAAAAGTTCCTGTGCCATGTCATCTACCGAAACGGCGAGGAAGCGGTATTTATAAACCGCCACGCACATGCAGAGGGAGATGAAAATGGTCCCCCACGCCGCAAGCTGGATCGGATTTTTAAGCTGGAGGGCGGCGGGGATCAGAATGTTGGCAATAACACCGAAAGTAGCCGAGGCGAATACGCCGATAAATATCAGGGAGTATTGTTTGCGCTCCCGCATGGTATCGGCTTTTTTCCATTCCATCGCAAGAAGGTAAAGGGAGAGGCAGACCGGGTAGACGATTACGGAACAGACCATTATCTCGTAAAGGGGGCCAGGGATCTGGAAATTACCCCAGTATTCCGGCTCGTAGCCGGTAAAGATAAGTCTGGTCGTTATGCCCAGAACCATATGAACAAGCAGTAGCAATTCGCTGAGCCTGAGCCACAGATCCGCAGCCCTGTTGCAGATAATGTATACAAACCGGAGCATCAGGTAACAGACCGGCATGTAGCCGAAAGTGTTGAGGATAAAAAGCGCATCCAGCCATTTCTCCGGAAGGGGCGACCAGAAGAAAAACTCGGTCAGAGGCCAGAGAGAGAGGGAAACGGCAAAATAAATATACTGACGGCGGAGCTCTCTATGGTGCGCCTGCGCGGCGATCAGGACCCCGGCCGAGACGTTTACAACAAAAGCAAAGAGGGGCAACAAGGCGTAAAAATTCATTTAGCATTTACCGGCTGAATAATAAAAACCCCAAATCGCGGTACACAAGGCCAGAGTTCTTTTTAAAGCAAAGTACCATATGCAGCAGAGTTTGTACAAATTATTTACCGAAAGAAACGATCGATACGGATAAAGTATACATCATAAGATATTAAGGCGGCAAGAGGGCAAGACCTGCATTTGAGGTTGAATTGAGACATTTCCCGGATACCATTGAGATCCGCGGATATAGGCCAATTTCGTTCTGCCGCAGATTTTACGGGAAAATACCTTGGATTTTTATCAGAACGACAATTCCCTGCCAAGTTCACCCTATAAGGCTTACCTTCTGGAAAGCCGCAAGCCGATTGTGTGCCTTGTCTTTGCCCTGCCCTTTTTTCTCTGCTACCATATCGGCGTCTGGTGGATGGGGAAGGTCAGCCTTGACGGGGGCAAGTGGCTCAATGGCGCGGACAAGATGCTCGCCGACGCCCTCAACTATCTCGGCATCGGCGGCCCGCTTATCAGCTTTTTCTTTGTGCTGGTGGTCTTCATTTTTCTGCAGCAGATAAGCAACCGGGGCTGGCAGGTGCGCCCCGGAACGCTGGCGCTGATGATGCTCGAAAGCGCGATTTTTGCCCTGCCGCCTTTCCTGCTCAACCAGGTCGTGACCCGCGTGATCGACCCCACCCTCGCCGCGGCGGTGGGTACTGTCCAGTCTGACGACCAGATGGTTAACTACCTGATGAACCTCATCCTCTCGGTAGGGGCGGGGGTTTATGAGGAGTTTCTCTTCCGCATGGTGCTGATGACGGCGCTCTTCGCCTTTTTCAAAAACGTATTTAAGATGAAAGGCGCACCCCTGTATATCGTGGCTGTCTTGGGACAGGCCCTTCTTTTCGCCCTGCTCCACCACCTTCCCACCGGCCCCGACCCCCTTTCGTGGGAACTGGTCAAGACCATACGGTTCATGCGCACCTTTGCTTTCAGGATTCTGGCGGGGGTTTACTTCGCTTATCTTTATCAGGAGCGCGGCTTCGGCATCGCCGCCGGGGCGCATGCCTTTTACGATATCGCCGCCGTTACCCTTATCATGTTCTCCGGCGGGCAGGTGATATAGATCGGGTTGTGCCCTGCGCCAAAACAAAATAAGGTCTTTATTTTCTCCCGCTTTTTCAAGATAATCACGGTATGACCCAGCAGAACAATGTGCTCAGGATAGTCGAGGTTTTCCGCTCCATTCAGGGCGAGTCCACCTTCGCGGGGCTGCCTTTTGCATTCGTGCGCCTTGCAGGTTGTGATGTGGGTTGCGACTGGTGCGATACCGCCTACGCCCGCGACCCTTCCGGCGGCAAGGAACGCACCGTGCCCCAGCTTCTGGAAGAGGTCGATGCCCTCGGCATGACCCGCGTCTGCATAACCGGCGGCGAGCCCCTCATGCAGGCGGCCATGCCCCATCTTGCCTACTGCTTTACCCAGAAGAATTACACTGTTCTCGTCGAGACGAGCGGCGCCTATGATATCTCCCTCCTCCCGTGGCCGATTATCAGGATTATGGACATCAAATGCCCATCCTCCGGTGCGTCGGAGAAGATGGACTGGTACAACCTCGGCCATCTCCGCAAACAGGACGAGCTCAAGATCATCGTCGGCGACCGGGCGGATTACGAGTGGGCCCGCGAACTGATCGAGAAGCACAGACTCAACGAGAAATGCACCGTCCTCATGGGGGCCGCCGCCGGCAAGCTCCACCCCGGAGAACTCGCCGACTGGCTCCTTTTCGACGACCTGGATGTGCGAATGCACATTCAGATGCACAAGATCCTCTGGCCCGACCGCGACCGCAACGCCTGATAAACCCCATCAAAATCAGCTTTAATATTTAAAATGCTTTGCACAGGCGGATTTCACGAGTATAATGTAAAGCGCTTTAAATAAGCGCCGCCGCCCCCTTTCGGTGCAATAAAATCTCTTTACTTATACCTATAATGGTATATATAAAAGGGGCGGGTGAGTTGCCCGGGTAGGGATACGGAAGCGGCCGGGGCGGCATGATGATTACCCCTCTTTCCGGTTATGGTTCAGCAGGCAGACCTTTTGAGCAGACGTAATTTTTGACAGGGCTGCCGATTCGTTTTTGTGTGTTGCAAAGCATTACAGGAGGTGTGGCTATGATCTTCGGAAGAGTACTGGCGATTTTTATAACGGCTTTCCTTTTTACCGTGTCTTTTCTCCCGGCGGCCCAGACCAAGAGTCTTGCCGAGCTGGAGAAGGAGGTGAAGGAGGCGAAAGAGCTTTGCGCAACCAGGGCAGAGGCGATCGAGAAAAAGTATTCAAAGAAGAAGGACGAGAAATACCAGAAGGAAAAGCAGGACGCTCTGGCCAGAAACCGGCGTGATTATTATATTGCCGTCTCATCCGCGATCTTTGACCTCAGGCTGCTGAAAAAAACCGACAAGCAAGCCGACGCTTATTGCAATACCCTGATAGCGGAGCGCAAGGATCTGATCGACGAACTTTACAAACTGGCCGAGCAGGGGTGTAAGGTCATGATGTATCCTTCCGAGTTGCGCTGGAAACCCTTCAAGGAAGAGCTTGAATACTGCCAGCGGATGGAGCTTAAAAACGGTTTCAAAGAGGAGGATGTCCTCGCGGAATTGAATACGGGTCGCCTTACCGGAATGCCGGCCGTTTATAAGGACGGGGATGAAAAGGTCAAACCTCTGGCCACTAATGCCAACGACGATGGCATGCTGGTCTATCACGGAAATATCAACACCGACCATGTATACTGGATCTACATCAACTCCCCCAAGGAGCAGAAGGCTTCCATAAAAATCTCGACCACCAAAGGCGACAAACTCACCGGCGTCTATCTGAACCTTGAGACCATCAAGGCCAAGAGCGGGACGATGAGCCTTGCGCTTAACGAAGGGGTTAACCTTATCGTCTTCAACGTAAAGAATGATGACAAGCCCGAGATTGGCGCAGCGGTCAAGTTCAAGGGCAAAGACCTCGAATACGGCCGCTGATCCGTAACGCCCGCACAATAACCGATCCATTCCATTCATCACGAACTTGCTGCCGTGCATAAAAATTCATGTCCGGCCGGGAATCATTCTTCCCTTGTAACCCTTCTCTGATATAATACAGATAAGTATAATATGCACACCACGAAGATGCCGTTCAAAGTGTGACAAATTCGCGAGTAGAGGCGGTTGGAGGGGGTCTGGATGCTTTCACACATACGTTATTCAAATCTTGCCCTGTCATGGGCGCTCTTGTTTCTGATGATCTCGGGGGTTGCAGCCATGGGAGCCGATGAAGGAATAAAAATCGAAGGCCCGGTGAAGGACGCGGAGAAGGGGATTGAAGTCTACCAGGTTTCGAGCCCATACACGGGCGGCAAAAATATCGTACAGGTTCTCCTTCCCGACAGGATCGAGAAGGATAAAAAGTATCCGGTTCTCTACGTCCTGCCCGTAGGCGGCGACTTTGGCGGCAAATATGGCGACCAGCTTCAGGAAGTAAGAAAAGCCGACACCCAGAATAAATACGGCATCATTGCGATGAGCATGGCTTTCGATACCGTGCCGTGGTACGGCGCCAATGCGACCGATATGAAAAAGCGGCACGAGGAATATATTCTTAAAGTTATCATCCCCATGATCGAGAAGCGTTATCCCGTCTCGGCGAAAAAAGAAGACCGCTACCTTTTCGGATTCAGCAAGTCCGGCTGGGGGTCGGTGCTGCTTCTCTTGCGCAACCTAGACGTCTTCGGCGCGGCGTGCAGCTGGGACGCGCCCCTCATGTTTACGGAAAAAGATTTCGGCAAGGTCGGCACCAAGCCCCATTACGGCACGGCGGAGCAGATGGCCAAATACCTGCCGGTCAAACTTGCCGAGGAACACGCGGCCGAACTCAAAGGCAAGCCAGCGCGCCTGACCATCCTCGGTCGCGATATCTGGTGGAACCATTCAAGCCAGTTTTCCAAACACCTGAAATCCCTCTCAATCCCCCACACCTTCGACGACTCCCTCAAGTTCAAACACGAGTGGCAATCCGGTTGGGTGCCCAAGGCGCTGGATATTTTCCTGCCGCAATATATAAAGGTTGCTGACAATAAAGAGGACGGTGATAATAAAGGCGAGTAGTCGGCTCCAGTCATAAAGGATAACCAATGCACAGACTTGCCTTTGTTTTTATCTTTGCGATTATTACCTGCGGAGGGTGCGCCGATAAATTCAGTTCGGAAGACCCCGAAGAACAGAAAATAATTGAGATGGTAAAGCTGCTGCGTGAGCCAAGATTCGAGAATGATGAGCAGAACAAAAAAGCTGATGAAGCTTATGATAACCTTATGGCAATGGGGACAAAATCCCTGCCGGTGCTTGTGATGATGTCGAAAGACAAAAGCGTGGCCAATTCAATGTTCCAGTTGCCAACAATAGAGGCGACAACAACCGGGTATGTCTGCGAACTGATCATACAAAACATGCTCATCGATTCCTTGATAAAGGGAGTTTATTCTCCAATGTATTTCTGGAGCAATGATATCGACGAATGGTGGGGCAGGAGTAAGGGCAAATCTCTGTTGGAGCTCAAAATAGAAATGCTCGAATGGTATGTGACAACGCCGAAAGCAAAATCATATCCCGCATATCGGCGAAGGGCTCTTCCTCTATTAAATAAAAGGCTTGAGGAATACAAAAAGCAGGCGGGCAGATAAAACCATTCGGCTATCGCATTTTTCGAGAAAGCAATCCAGTTCGTCCTGAACTTGTCGAAGGATGGACGGGATTTCACCTTTTTCCATCCGTAATGAACAAGTTCACCCTTCGACAAGCTCAGGGTGAACGGGTGACAGGACAGAGGTATAAAACCGACTGTCCGCCTCTTCAATTATAAATTCCACCCAACCTATTTCTGCTGCCAGTGATGGCTGTAGACATTGGTGTCGGCGGGGTCGTAGAGGGTGCTGTAGTGCATGGGTGCGGCGTGGCCGTCGAAGAAGAGGACGTTGGCGCAGTCGTTATGCCGGTAGGCTACGCGTTTTTTCCCGTCCGACGCATCAGAGGAGTAGCCGCCATATTCCCCGTAGCTCATATAGCTGGTCGGATTGGACGAGCCCGAGGTGGCCTCAATCGAGATATGGTCGATCAGGAGAACGCGAGTGCTCAAACTTCCGGGGAGCGACTTGGCCTGCTTGATCTTGACGTAATAATATGGGTACATGCTCTGGGTGTTGATGCCCCAGCTGGTGGGGGCGAGGAAGTAGCCGGACTCGGTCGGGTGCGGGTAGGAAGAGTAATTCGAACTCGGGCAGAGAAAGTTACCGGGCCAGTACCAGTGCGACCAGTTGGAGCCGCTGTGATAGGCGGTGATGTTGAGGACGTCGATAAAATCCTTATTGCAGTAAAAAGCTTTGGAAGCCGACCAGTTGCCGGGGGGGACGCAGAAATCGTTGTTGCCTTCGGTGTAGAAATGATTGGCCACGCCCATCTGCTTCATCATGTTTATGCACGCCACGGCGCGCGCCGCGTCGAGTGCCTTGCCCAGTGCGGGCAGGAGAAGACCGGCGAGTATCGAGATGATCGCAATCACCACCAGTAACTCGACCAGCGTGAAGGCACGGGTCCTTTTCGTGGTTGATACTTGCATGGGTCTTTATTCCTTGACGTGGGTTTCGACCTGCCCGCCCCAGTAGACGGCATTGTACATGCCGTTATGGTTGTTCCCGGTAAGGCCTGCGTTCCAGTCCGGCGGACGGTAGTAGTCGTTCGGATTGTTGGTGGAGTCGTGAACCCACAGCTTGGTGCTCGGGTTCTTATACATGGTAAGCCTTACATTCTGCTTGGAGCCGTAGTTGGGGCAGTAAGAGCCGTTTTTGGAATTGTATTTGTTTCGCGGGATCACGGCCGCGCCGGGGCAGTACCAGAAATTGCGGTCCGCGTTGCCGGAGGTGAAGGTGCCGTCGGCGTAAGGGGCGATCTTGTATTTGCAGGTCCACGCCGGATAGGGGAGCCACTGGTCGTTGTCTTCAAGATAGAAGGTGCTCATGAAATGGATCTGCTTGAGCTTGCTCATGCACTGGACCTTGCGCGCCTGGGCCATGGCGGCCTGCAGGGCGGGAAGGAGCAGGGCGGCAAGGATGGAGATAATAGCAATCACCACCAGCAGCTCCACCAGAGTGAAAGCCCGCTTCCCATTTTTTAAATTGAACATACTCGCCCGCACGTCCTGCCTCCTCTTCAATTCATTCTAACCTCTACGCATGCACAAGGCAAACGTGTCTACTCCTTCAATACGAAACTATTGGTCAGCTTCTGCTTGATCGTTTCCGCGTCGAACCACTTGGTATGGTTATCCACAAACATGACATTCGCGCCGTCATCATGCCTGCGGATGGCGAAATTCGGATAACTGTTAGTCTCGCTGATCACGTCGGTCCGGTTGCCAAGCGTTTCGCGGCAGCTGTCGGCGACGTGGATGCGGGTCGAGGCCGGGCC
>JAFGWW010000372.1 GCA_016936955.1 Planctomycetota bacterium
ATGCGGTAGTAATCCATGATGCCGAGATTGCCCGCGCGGAAAGCCTCGGAGATGGCCAGAGGAATCTGGGCCTCGGCCTCGACAACCTTGGCGCGCATCTCGAAGATTCTCGCTTCCTGCTCCGCCTGTGCGGCGCGGGCTTCGGCGGCGCGCTTCTCGGCGTCGGCCTGGGCAACCTGCTTACGGGCATTGGCGCGGTCGATATCAAGCTTGGCACCAACGTTCTCGCCAACGTCGACGTCGGCGATATCGATAGAGAGAATCTCATAAGCCGTACCGGCGTCAAGCCCCTTGGCAAGCACCGCCTTGGAGATCAGGTCAGGGTTTTCAAGAACCTTGGTGTAACTGGCCGAAGAACCGATGGCGGAGACGATACCTTCACCGACACGGGCGATGATGGTGTCGTCCGTGGCACCACCGACAAGACGCTCGATACATGTACGCACGGTAACGCGCGCCTTCGCCTTGAGCTGGATACCGTCCTTGGCGACGGCGTCGAGGGTGCCCTTGACCGAACCGCCCTTGGGGCAGTCGATAACGCGGGGGTCGACAGAGGTGTTGACCGCCTGAACAATATCACGGCCGGCAAGGTCGATGGCGCAGGCCTTGTCGTAAGGAAGATTGATGTTCGCCTTGTCCGCCGCGATGAGGGCGCGCACCACGGCGCTCACGTCACCACCGGCAAGCTGGTGGGCAGCCAGAGCCTGTGGCTGAACCCGCAGACCGGCCTGATGGGACATGATGAGGGCCTGCACAAGAACCGGGACGTTACCCTGGGCAAGGTAATGGCTTTCAAGAAAATCGCGGCCGAGAGGATGGCCAGCCTTGTGGGCCTTGATAAGCGAGTTGACCATGACGTTCGAGTTAACACGACGGAACATCATTCCGATCAGGTCAGTAAAGCCGATCTTGACGCCGCTGGACCGGGCCTGAAGCCAGAGACGGCCGAAGGTGAGAAGGACGACAAGAAAAATAAGGCCAAAGACAAAAAGGCCAAGAAGACCAATAACAACGATAAATTTGGCGGGATCGCCCACTCCAAGCATAAGATCCGAAATAGCCATCACCTTTGTTCCTCCTCTTCCCTCAGATAAATATTACCATATTCTAAATGTTGAAATATAATTAACAAGCAAAGTCCCGGCGACTACTCGCTATCCGGGTTATCCTTACTCACTGCGTTCCTGTCGATGTCGACAACAATGCGGTTCATTCTGGTTTCAACAACCTTTACCCTCACATTGATGTCAATATACCCCTGAATGGCAACCACGTCGATCCGGTTCCCGTTGTCAAGCAGCATCTTTCCCGCCGGGCGGAGCGGCGTTTCCGCAACCCCGGTCTTTCCGACGTAAACAGCATTCGGATCGTGCTTCGTCTCCTCTTCAACCGTATTTGTGCTCTGCTTAACGTCGGCAAGCACATCCGCCCCGCTCTTGAGGCTGGTCTTGAGGAAGAACTTGCTGAGGAAGGGCAGCTTCGCCCCGAAGTGAACGACAAACCACACAAGGATGCACGAACAGGCTATCGAAGCGCCGAAAAGGAGAACAAAGGCCGCAGCCTGATTCCAGAGGATATCCGAGTTGGCCGCATCAAACTCAGGCATAAAGGCCAGGAACATACCGGCGATGATGCAGAGCAAGCCCGATACGCCCGCAACCCCGAACCCCGGAATGACGACAATCTCGACAATAAGCAAGGCAAGCCCGATCAGGAACAGGGCAATCTCATACCACTGTGCATGCCCCTGCAAAACAAGAACGACAAAGAATGATGCAAAACCGATGATGCCTATCGCCCCCGGAATACCGAATCCCGGCGCATGCGCTTCCGTTACCACGCCCGCAATACCGATTACAAGGAAAAGGACGAGAAGCAGGATTGTGGCGGTATCAATCTCCAGATCAATATCGGGAAGCTCGAATTTCCCTTCCGAAATATCTGCCGTGACGATGTCCTCCTGCGGAATATTGCGGAGGTCATAAAACTGCCTGCGATCGGTGAGAACGCGCTTGGCAAGGCCGTACTCAACGGCTTCCTTGGGAGTCAACGCAAGCAGTTGCCCTTCCTCACAGACGAGCTTACGAGAAACTATCTTGCGTTTTTCAATCCCAACCTTTACGTTCTCCTCGAATATTTCCAGCTCCCGTTTGGGCATAAATTCCACGCCCCCATCGTCGAATTCAATCTTATAAAGTTCGATGTCACGAGAGACCATTGCACGCAATATATTAGGAGAATATCCAGAAGCTTCGGCATGAGATGCTACAATAACCCTCACATAGCTTTCAATCTTCTCTTCGAGGCGTTCATCAATCTGGATGTTACCTCCAGGCCCATACAACATCGGCTGTATATCGCCGATTCGACTGCCTTGCAACATCTCAATTTCATCACAGCTGATCGCAAGCATTGCCCCACCGCTTATGGCATTTTTTAAAACCAAAGTTACAGTTGGCACATTGCATTTCAAGATAAGCTCTGAGAGGTTTCCACACGTCTCGACCTCGCCACCGGGAGAATCAAGCTCTACCACTATCAACCGCGGAGGCTCCTGTTCTGCTCTCTCAAACGCATTTTTAATGTCGACAGGCAATTGACTGAACGACCTTATTTCGCCTTTTATCGGAATAACCAGAACCTTCCCTGTCCAGTCGGTCTTGGCCATTATCTCTTTTGAATTTTCGGCTGGCGCCTTCCCCTCGGATTCGGCCTTTTGGGCGTCTCCCGCAAACAGGGACAGGCAGATGAATGCGGAAATGAATATGAACGGCAGGACTTTCCTGATCATTTGGTTCGCTCCATGCGTTAACGAATAGATTCCGACTACAATCGGATGCTATCAGATATGCATGTAGCTGTCAATAAAGGAATTAGCTTGGAATTGGTGAAAGAAATGAAAGCGCAGGTCAATGCTTTGAGCATGAGCAACGGAGCCAGATATAAGTCATCAGGCAACTGCATTTCCCGAAAGCCCACTATCTTCACACAGAAGCTTCAGGCGGAAAAGCTCAAGTTCAACCCTTGCCATGGCAGCGCAGTCAGGACAATAACCGTGGCTAGGCAACTCATTTTCAGGAAGATCTTCCTCGATCCACCCACCAGCACGAAAAACTCTTTTGCAGACACAGCATACACGTATCATGATCTGCTCCAATCCAGAGGTTTTATTTACTTTTGCCCTCACCTCATATATATTTCAACGGCTTTCGGAACCCCCTTCTTTAGCCCTAACTTCCTATAATAAATATTTTATCGCGTATTTTTCGTGGTAACTTAAACCAGCCAATTTGATATTTTTTGTAATTCCTTGCCTAAACCTACTTTCCAATTCAAATTATGTATTATATACTTTTGTAGCAAGAAGGCGTTAACCGGCCTCATCGTATCGCCATTCCGATGGCGGACATAGCATGCAGGGCAACCATGAGCGAGCGCAGAAAGACAATCATCAGGTGCATGGGAGTCGGGTTTATCGGGATCGCCGCGGCAATGGCATCGGCGTTTCTGATCTCCACCATCCATAATTCCTCAAAAGTAGAGGCTCAGCGCAACCAGACAGAGCAAGTCGCCCATGCCACTAACCAGCATATCCTGAACCGCATTACAGGGGTGGCGCAGGAGCTGGCGAAAACGCCAGAGATTGTCAGGGTTGCTACTGGCGAATCAGGAATAGACAACCCGGCTGCTGTCCTTGTACTCGAAACCACCAGAATCAACTTCTCAGCCAGCATTGCATATGTAATGAACAAAGAAGGACTGTTGTGGCCTGCACAACATACAATGGCGGCCACAGCCTGACCTCGAACAACTACGCCTTCCGCCCCTATTTCCAGAATGCTATTATTGGTAATGAAACCATCTATCCCGCCCTCGGGGTGACAACTGGCATACGCGGCCTTTACGTAAGCGCCCCTATATGGGAAGCGGAATCGGATAAGCCGGTCGGCGTCCTTGTCATAAAAACAATGCTTAACAGCATAACGTCCCTTCTCAAGGCCAACAACGAGCAGACCGCCCTGATCTCTCCGGACGGCATTGTCTTTGCGGCAAGCAACAGGGACTGGCTCTACCGCTCCTGCTGGCATCTTCCGGAAGAGCGTATTGCTGAGATCAGGCAGACAAAGCAATTCGCCAGCCAGCCGCTTATTCCACTCTCCATGGACCTTTCCAAAGACACGGCTGTTGACGGCATACATCAGTTCAACGTCGTAAAAATACCGGTTGATATCCTCTCTGCCGATTCACGTCACTGGATGATCATCAGTATCAGCGACACGATGAAGGACTATCCCGTCGACATACTGCTAGCAGCAACAGCAGGCATCATCGGGCTTTCGGTTCTGGTTATACTCCATATCATACTCTCTCACCACAAGGTAAGCCTTGAGCAGAGGGTGGAAGAACGCGACCGGGCCTTGCTCGTTACCAGCGAAAAGCTCAAACATGAAACCCACGAACGCGAACAGGCGCAAGAGGCGCTTATCCGCGCGGAACGGATGGCCGCCATGGGAACCCTGGCCGGCGGGGTGGCCCACGAGTTCAATAATATCAATACCGCAATCCTCGGCTTTTCGGATCTGCTACTCCTCGAATCGAATCTGAACGCAGACGACAAGGAATGCGTCGCGCGAATAAGGGGAGCAGCCAAGCGCGCCGCCAGCGTAACCCACAACCTTCTCACCTTCTCCGGCGTCAGGAAAGCGGAGCCCAAGCCATCCAACCTCGTCCTCGCGGTGAAGGATACGGTATCACTGGTTAAGCGCGACTTTGAAAAAGACGCCATCGAAATAGTGGAAAAGCTCTCCCCCATACCGGACACGGTCATGGATGCAGCCCAGATAGGACAGGTTATTCTCAATCTCCTTATCAACGCAAGGCACGCTCTCATCGAAAGCAAAAACAAGAACATCACCATAGAGACATTTTCAGATAGCAATTGGGTTGCGGTGCGCGTGTCGGATAATGGCTGCGGCATTGCGAAAGAAAACCTTGAGCTGATCTTTACCCCCTTCTTCTCCACCAAGGGGGAGCACGCCAAAGACGGGTCTGCGCAATCGAAAATCAAGGGAACAGGCCTGGGCCTGAGCGTAAGCCATACGATTATAGCTAACCACAACGGGCAATTTATCGTTGAGAGCGAGGTGGGCAAAGGCACAAGCTTTACAATAAGGCTCCCGATCATAAGTTCCAGCTCCTGCTCAACAGAAAGCCCTACCCCCGCGACAAGGAAGCTTAAACATACAGGGAACATCCTGATTGTGGATGATGAAGACGATACGCGCGACCTGCTCCATGTTTTTCTGGGAAGAGCCGGATATCAGGTCAGCACCGCATCCGACGGCGAAGAGGCCCTTGCCGCACTCGGGGACAATGGCATCGACCTTATCATAGCCGACCTGCGCATGGCAGGTATGACGGGAATGGAGATGTTCCGTAAAATTTCAGAACTGCCCGAGGATAAAAAGCCTGCACTGATCGCAATCTCCGGTCAGGTTTCGCAATGCGAACGGGCGGAACTTGAGAAGCTCGGGGTTTCTACCATAATCATTAAGCCCTTTGAGCTTGAACCGCTGCTCGAGACGGTATACTGCACTATAAATAAATAGCAACCATGAGCTCTTCACCGCAAGCCTTAACTCATTGTTCAGCATAAAGATACTTGCGCCTCAAAACAAAAAATGCATGCCTTCTACCGCATAAAGGCTTGACATTTATCCTTTTCCATACAAAATGTACAAGGCATATCTGTAGGTGCATTCTTCTGTCCTCGCAGTATGCCGACCACAACTCATTTATTTCATCAAATGCGGTGCCTTGGTTAATGCCAAGGCTCTTATGCTGTAATAAGAGAGGAGTAACTCAAAATGATTGGATGTCATCTGGGACGTTTATTCCAGGTAACCGTGTCTGGCGGCTCTTACCAGAACGGTCTTACCGCGACGATTCAGGGGATCCCCCCCGGCCTCATGCTCACCGAGCAGGAAATCTATGGCGACCTTCTTCTGCGCAAACCCGGCGCGGACGAACTCTCGTCTCCCCGCAAAGAACCTGACCTTCCGGTAATCTATTGCGGAACCAATGCTGCCGACACGGTAGAGAACGCAGGCAATGCCCACATGACCAATGGCACGCCTCTGACCATGCTTATCCCGAACCTCGACAGGCACTTTATCCACATCAAGCAGTATCAGGACACCAACCGCACGCCCCGTCCGGGCCATGCGTCATATGCGTCTTTCCAGAAATACGGCCCCAGCGACGACGCCATCGGCGCCGGTATCTTCAGCGGCCGCTACACCTCCACCATCGTTGGCTCTGGTTACATCGCCAAGAAGATTCTCGAAAAATGCGGCATCCGCGTCTTCTCTTTTATCCGTGAAGCCGCTGGCGTACGCTGCCCCGACATGGATCATGAGAAAGTGTGGGAATACACCAACAGCTACAAGCAGATGCGCTGCGACTATGACCCGTTCTACCAGGAGATCTACGTCAAGAACCGCGTCAAGAACGAGATGCGCTTCCTCGAGAAGATGACCATCTTCGCCCAGATTGAGCAGGAAATCGAGGACATCCGCGCCAAGACTCCTGAGTACAACCCTGAAGAGATCAAGGACAAGTATGGCGTCCACCACGTGGTTAACTGCCCCGACGTAGGCGTCGCGCAGGACATGCTTGATGCCTGTAACAAGATCACCATAACCGGCGACAGCTCCGGCGGTATTGTCGAGGTAGTTGCTCTCGGCTGCCCCGCCGGCCTCGGCGAACCGGTATTCAACAAGCTTGATGCCGAACTCGGGCGCATGCTTGGAATCGGCGCCATCAAGGGCGTTGAGATTGGCGCTGGCTTTGGCGTAAAAGACATGACCGGTATCCAGAGCAACGACCAGATCCATTCCGAGAGCGGCAAGGTCGTCTTCGACAGCAACCAGGCTGGCGGTATCACCGGCGGCCTCGCCACCGGACAGCCCATCGTGGTCCGTCTCGCTGTCAAGCCGACACCGACTATTGACAAGGACCAGCACACGATCGACAAGTACACCAACGAAAACAAGAGCCTCTCCGCCATCACCCGTCGCGACCCGACCATCGTGGGCCGCATCTGGCCCGTGGCCGAAAACTACACTGCCCTTGTTCTTCTTGACAACCTTATGGCACACTACGGCTACCAGACCCTTATGGACAAGGTCGGAAGCCGCGCTTAATTCTAATACAGCCCACCGCTACACCAAAGCCCTCCATTACGGAGGGCTTTTTAGTTGCATAAAAGTTCTGAGTCACGTTTTCAGTAAAGGTCGCAGTTCCTCAGGGTGAAAAAGACCTCTTCCCGTTTGAGATCGGACGGATAAAGTACATCCAGTACTGGCTTGCCAAACGTCTTTTCGCGTTTTTTCCATGAATGATAGCTGACAGTTAGATTACGCACGTAATGTCCGTCCTCCTCATTCGTGCCATCCATGTAGTTATAGGAACTGGTGCTGTACGCCCCTTCAACAGAGATGTCAAAGGTAAGCCGGTTGATCTCCGCCGGGCCGGTGACAATTATATTAACGCTGGCGGATTTGCTTCTCTCCGCATCGTCCTGCCCCGTAGACTCAACGCTCGTTATCTTCATTTTAGCCCCGGGCAGGATTTCTTCGAGGCTTATCTCCTTATTGCCATTCGCTGCCGCCTCCCCGACATTTATGCGCTTCCAAGGCCCCCTGGTAACGGCAACCACACTGCCCTCGAGCATGGAGATGGATTTTGCATCCGCCTCGGGAAGCTCCATCCTCAAGGTAAAAGTGCTTTTCCTAGTGTCTTCGTCCGCGGAGTTGAATGTATTACTGTAGCCGCCGAAGAAATCATCGTCTGGCTCCTCGACAAGCCTTACCTTGTCGTCAACCGCGCGGATTATGCGCCAGTCGGAGAGGGTGAAAAGGCGGCGGTCTTCCGGCACGAAAATACGCGTCTCAATACGCGCAGCGTTTTCCTCATAAGCTCGGGAGCTTGTCGTCACTATACGCGCCATCGCCGCCCGCTCCTTTTGGGAGAAAGCATACTCCGGGACTTTCACATCAACCGGTTCAACAACAAACCCCTCACCTGCCCTTGTCAGCTGCAGGCCATATTTATCATGGTTCGCCGCCCTGTGTGCGGCAAGTTTATACTCACGGCTATCGATCGGAAGCTCTGCCTTTAGTTCAACTTTCTCGGTATCCACCCTAATCTTACGGCAAGCCAATTCAATTAACTTTTCGTCGGCACCTTTCGCCCCTTCGACGATTATGCTTGCGGAATTTCCCTCTATCAGCGGCAGATTTGAAGAGACAACCTTGCCGGGGAGGTTAAGCTTAACCGACACCTTCGCCCCCCCAAGCCTAAGCTTCTCCGCCAAAGTCGAAGGCTGTCTGCGTATATCTGCTCCCCAATAAAACACATACGAGGTCGTCCCGTTTTCATTTTCATATATGCGTATGCGATCCAGGCCGCTCTCGCCAAGAACGCGCTCCGAGTCGTTCACCATGCTATCCACGGTCTTATAGCTTCTGGTTGCGCAAACCCGTACCATGTCGCCCTCAAAAGCAATACTGTCGAGAGTAATGACAATCCCGTTTTCCTTGTCAGTCTTGAAAGAAAAACCGTTGACCACAAAATCCGCGGCTATCTTCTTGAGTTCATCCTCGCTCATTGCTGCTTTCGCACTGGCTATCGTTTTTTCCTTCTCTTTTGCCGGCGCAGCATCTTCAAATTCGTCCTCTTCCTCGACAACAACCTGCTGCACAGGCGTTTCCTGCACCGCCTCCCCAGCGCGATACCCCTTCCACCAGATAAGCTGCTGCTCAAACTGTTTCCTGTCCTGAAGTATTTCCGTCCTGACCGAGCAGGAGCCATCCGCGTTTATACTTACCTCGCGCGTGTATTCACTGCACCCGGCCATGACCACGGCAATAATCGACAAACAGAGAAACATGAAACATCTTAACATGCAAGCCCCTCAAGCATCACGAGATAAAGATTAAATAAGAAAGCAACTCAACACCATAAGACATTCTCTCTCTATAAAGATGAAATGCAACCCATATTGACATCTGTTTACCCAGAAAATCATGCAAATTCAATGCAGCCCAAAGATAAATGGCAAGGTCGCTTCATTAATTACCGGTTATCACCAATATCTCCAGCATAGACATTAAAGGCACTGTTAAACAAACCCTGCATTTAGCACATGCTAACTTTTGCTAAATACACGCATACACCTACAGGTCAACCCTTTACGTGCATTACCAGATAAATTATACTTGTATAACAATACAAATTTAGCCGCCTTTTCTTTTGGAGTTTTAGCCTTGACTACACTGAATTGATGGCATATTATAAATATATGAACGTTACTGATTTTATCGTAACGCCTCACTACACAGTATTCTCATATACAGATACAAAAAAGTTTCGCCATAACATACAAGGTTCAAGATAATAGCAAACTAGCAAAGTGCCAATGAGGGAAATGTATGGGGCGGCTTCTGCATGCGAGAGACAACTATGCGCAAACTTAATGCATTCACTCTGGTTGAACTTCTGGTTGTGATCTCAATCATAACCATACTTGCAGGGCTGTTGCTGCCTGCACTAAGCATGGCAATTGACTCCGCAAAGGCAGTGGCATGTGTTAACAACCAGAAGCAACTGGCACTGGGTCTCGGCATGTACGCAGATGACTGGAATGACAATATCGTTCGCAACTGGCAACCCCCGACATGGGGAGATGTGCTGTGGCCTCCATTTTTAAGTGGTAAACAGGGGCCTGCATCCGGCACTCCTCGCACTGACGCCAATGGGCCAGTGTATATAGAAAAAGGCCCGATTTACATGTGCCCCAAAGGGCCCCGCTTTTCAAGTTATTCGAAAAACGTGGGTGGCGGCGGGTGGATGGCAGAAGTCGGTTATGGCATGTATCAGCCATCGAACGAGGTTTACAACTACAAAGATGCTTCCTACTGGAGTTTCCGCAAAACTTATAAGCCACAGGGAAATCAGCGGCCCTACATATATACTTACAAACTGACTGCCGTAAAGTCGCCGGCGACCCTGATACTCATGGCAGATACAGTAACAGGCTCGACTGCCGCCCGTGCAGGCGCCCCATCTTCGACATTCGCCCCTTCCTATGAGTCAAAATATAATGCTCGCATCCATCTTGTACATGGAGGTCAGGCTAACTGCCTTTTCTTCGATTCTCATGTAAAGACAATGTCCATGGTTGACATCAACAAAACCGATTCCCACCCCACGCAGTTCTGGCTAGAGGATGGGGTGGCCGGATTCAGCTTCTGATAACATATGCTCTATGGGATAAAGCATCGGAAAAGTCAGCAAATGCATAAAGCTCACCACAATCAGGAACAGCAAGACAATATGCAAACCATGTTTTACCTATACAGCGACATGCACGTCACGCCGGTATCTGAGATGGAATTCCGGACAACCTCAGGCAAAGGCTATTAATCAGATATATTTCACACGTAGTAACTTTTATTGATTGGAGGAATACCATGAAGTTAACGGTAACGTTGTCAAAGTGGTCAAGAAAAGGATTGCTTGCAGTGGCCACGCTGCTTCTGTGCGCGCAACTCTCGGCTGATGATCAAAAGCTCATCGATTTTGAATCACCTGATGCCAAGGCAATGCTCTCGGTAAACGCACCAGATAACGGCGAATGTACTTTTGACATCACCAAGGGCGAAGGCAACTACACCAAAGTTCTCGGAGTAAAAATCAAGGATGGCGCAAACTCTTACCCCGGCTTGACCATCAAGCCCAAGGAAGGGACTTGGGATCTCTCCAAATATGGTCGCGTTGAAGTCGCGATTACAAACAATGGCGAAAAACCGGTTACAGTCTGCGTGCGCGTTGATAACGAAGGGGACTGGAAGCAATCTCCCTGGAGCAGCGAAAATACCAAGATTGACCCCGGCAAGACCAAGACGGCCAAGGTTACCTTCGGATACTCTTGGGGCAAGCCCGGTTATAAGCTGGATTCGTCAAAGGTCTCGGCAATCCTCATTTTTACCGGCAAACCCAAGGGCACTGAGTTTAACTTCACAGTAAAGTCTGTCACAGCCACAGGCAAGGCCGGTGACAAACCCGGCGGTTTCGTGACACGCGTCAAGCCCAAGGACGGCAGCATCATTGACCTGAGCAAGGCTGATGCCAAGAATCTGATAGAGGAGCGTGGCGCGACGGTTGAGCTCTCCGGCGACGGCACTGCCAAGCTCTCTTTCTCACCCGAGGAAAAGAATAAGTGGCCAGCGGCATTTTTCGCAGCCCCCGAAGGCGTTATTTGGGATCTTGGAAACTTTATCCAGGTAGACTTCTCCATCTCCAACCCCGGCGACAAACCTGTCCGCGTTATGTGCAGGGTGGATAACAAGGGCGCGAACGGCTCTAGCAAATGCGCCACGGGCATCAAGGAAATCCAGCCCGGTACAGTTGACACGGTTACGGCCAGCTTTATTCCGGAAAAGCCATGGAACGGAAACATCAAGAATTCCGGAGCCAGCATATCCAGCACTGACGTCATAGGCGCTCTTGTTTTCATCGATAAACCGAGCGAACCGACCTCAATCATCGTTAAGAGCATTAAGGCATCGAACCCCACCCCCAGCGTTCCCGATTGGCTCGGTAAGCGCCCGCCGGTTGAAGGGGACTGGGTTGTCACCTTCAACGACGACTTCAACGGCGACAGCATTGATGAAACCAAGTGGCGTTATTACGGCCCCAACTACTGGGACAAGAAAACCCGCTGGAGCAAGGACAACATGTTCGTCAAGGACGGCATGGCTGTCATGCGCTATGAGAAGAAAAAAGGGTTCCATAACGACGACCCGAAGGAAAAGGAAAAAGAATTCACCTGCGGCTTCCTTGAAAGCTATGGAAAGTGGACCCAGCTTTACGGATACTTCGAAGCCCGTATGAAACTCCCCACCGCCCCCGGCCTGTGGCCCGCTTTCTGGATGATGCCCGACCGCGGCAAAGAGGCTGGCGAGCAGTGGAAGAGGCAGGACACCAAGAACGGCGGCATGGAGTTTGACATCATGGAGCACCTCACCCGCTGGGGACCAAACCGCTACAATATCGCCATGCACTGGAACGGGTACCAGAAAGAGCACAAATCGATCGGCTCGACCTGTGTATATGCACAGCCGGACAAGGACGGATTCATAACCTGCGGCGTCCTCTGGCAGCCCGGCCTTCTTGTCTACTA
>JAFGWW010000373.1 GCA_016936955.1 Planctomycetota bacterium
CCCGACATTCCGGAGGTTCTCTTCGACCTCGACTCCGACCCCGGCGAACGGACAAATGCTATCGACAATCCGGCCTACGCCGAGGCGGTTGCTGGATTCCGGGCCAAGCGCAAGGAACTCGGCTACCCGTAAGAAGATGCTACGCCGCACAGAGACTGACTAATTCAATTCCGGTAATTACTCCACACCGCAATAAAATACCATTATTGCTTTGCATTCATTGACATAGTCAACATCTGGCTATAATATGCCTGTAGCAAAATAACAGCCCCAAGAAAGCATATAATATGGCACAGGCAAACAAGACAGCACAGGTCAGAAGTTATATCCTCAACAAGCTTGAGGAGGGCAAGATCGCGGGGGGCGACAAGCTTCCGGGCGCGAGAGTGCTTGCCAAGAAACTCGGGATGTCCTTCCTCAAGGTGCAGGCCGGGCTCGATACGCTCATGCACGACGGCGTGCTTTACTCTATCCCGCGGCAGGGAACTTTTGTAAGGGAGAACTGGCGCGAGCTGATTTTTCAGGACGTGCTCTCCGTATACAGCGGCAACAGGGTTCTGCCATGGGCGCCGGGGTTGCAGGAGATGCTCAGGGAAGACGGGATTGATATCCATCTTTCGTCGGCATTCAGGAACAGCATCTTCGAGGTCAGGACCACGCTCCACGTCCAGCGCAACCACGAGGATTACATGGACCTCACCCCTTTTGTGAAGGACATTATCGGGAGCGAGAAATTTTTCCAGAAACCTTTCGACGGTTTCTTCTTCGACGGAAAGCTTGCTGGCGTCCCCTTCCTCTTCTCGCCTCGCGTCATCGCCTACTGCCCCGAGCTGTTCCGCAAGGCTGGCTGCGACCTGCCCTATCCCGGCTGGAGCATGGAGCATTTTCTCGACTGCATTTCAAAATTATGCAAGATCATGCCGCCCCAGTACGTCATATTCTGGTATCCGCAGGCCTTTCTCTTCATGAACTTCGTCCTTCGCTACGGCGGAAGCCTTGTCGATACGGGATCGAAAAATGTCGTCTCCATGGACTCACCGGAAACGCTCGCGGGCCTCAAGACCTTCGCGGAAATTTACAACCGCATGGGCCGCCCGGAGATTCCCACAATCGCCGACTTTCTCGAAAAATTCCACACTGGCCGTGCGGCGATGTATATACAGGGGCGCCAGTCGCTCGCTTTTTTCAGGCAGACCGGGTTCGACGGGTGGGACACTGTTCCCCTCCCCGCCTGCGACGGCGGCACCGACGCAACCATGCAGGCTACCGAGCTTTTATGCGTCAGGAAAAACTGTGCCGACTACGACCTCGCCCAGAGGCTGATAAGCTTCATGCTCTCGCCGCGCGTGCAGGACCATATCGGCGACCTCCGCTACGCAATCCCCGTGCGCAAAAGTTCGGCCTTCGCCAGCATCAATTGCGAAGACCCGCGGGATGCGATCTTCCTCTCCGAGATGGGCAAGACGGTAAATGATTACCGCCTCGACAACCCCCTACTCGCCGACATGGTGGAGAACAGCATCGGGCGCATCATGCTGGACAACCGCGATATCGAAGCCGGCGTGCGCGAACTGGCAAGCGCGGTCAGGGCGCTCATGGAAATCAACAAAGTCAAGCCGATACCGTCGATGAAATGAGGCAAGACCCCATAAAGAACCGCCTACATATCAGGCAAAGGGTTCCGCAACGTTACATGGCGAGCGGAACCCTTATTTTTTTGCATGTTTGATTAGGAATCACACTCTCGCTACCCGGCATATGTCATCAATCCCTGCATTCATACCGGGCGAAGACGAAGGAGGCGGGGGTTGGCAAGGCAAAGCTTACGCGCCCGGCGTTATCGGCTTTGACCGTGCGCGTCTCGCCGCCGGTAAGGAGGTCTTCGATCTCAACCGTCCTGCCCGCCATGTTTTTCAGGGCCATCGAATATTCCGCATCGTCGTTATTGAGTTCGCGGAAAACTGTCAGGTAACCGCTTGCGCTGTCAGGGGAGCTACTCTGGAATCCTGCCCAGGACGCGCCGTCCGGTTTCTCGCCGATTGGAGAGATGGAGCCACCCACAATCGCTTCCTTGTGCTGTTTGTACGCTGCAAGGAGGGGGCGGATTTCGGCGCGCGCTTTCTCGTCATAATAAAAAGTCTGCTGGAAAAACAGGGGCTGGCTCATGAGGGTTATGGCCACACTGTAAGCATGGGTGTAAAGATGAGCGTCGGAGAATTCGCGGTTTACCCTCTCGATATTCTGGATGGTTCCCTGAAATTTCGGCAGGTGCATGTATTTTGATATCTCCCACAGGTCACGCAGCATGGTATGGGGGCGGTAGACCGTCGTGAAGGGAGAGACAGGCTTGCGGTTGGAGAGATAAAGGCTGCCATACTCGCGGGCGAAGAAATATCCGTAGCGCCTCAGTCCTTCTGTCACGTCCCAGTTGGTTCGCACATTATGGTCGGTGCTCTTGATAAATTCGCGCACCTTGTTCATGAGAGCGTGAATTTCATCGTTGTTATTGAGCTTGGCAAAATCCAGTTTGTACGAACAGAACCCGGCATCCTTATAAAGCTTTTTCAGGTCTTCAAGCGTTATCGGCATCGCCGCGGCCCACACTCCAAGCTTCAGCCCAAGCTCGCGCGCCTTCCCCACCACATTGCCCCACCCCTCGGGGTAACGCTCCGCATCGGGAGCCCATTTTTCATAGTCATTGCCCTGCCAGCCGTCGTCGA
>JAFGWW010000374.1 GCA_016936955.1 Planctomycetota bacterium
GGTTCTGGGTTATGGGGCCGGGCTTGCCGGTTCCGATCTTGCGGCCATCGATGTTGACCACGGGAATAACCTCGGCCGCGGTTCCGGTAAGGAAACACTCGTCGGCGGAGTAGAGGTCGTAACGCTGCATCATCGGTTCCTCCACCGCTATCCCGCTCTCTTTCGCGAGTTCCATGACCTTGTTCCTCGTACAGCCCACGAGGATGGTGGCGTAGGCAGGCGGGGTTTTGAGAACCCCGTCCTTGACGATGAAGATATTGTCGCCCGTGCACTCGGAGACAAAGCCCTGGTGGTTGAGCATGACCGCTTCCTCGACTCCCGCGTTGAGCGCCTCGATTTTCGCGAGGATGTTCGAGAGATAATTGAGCGACTTGACGCGCGGGTTGAGCGTCTCGGGATGGGCGCGCGGAACCGCCACGGTGATGATGTTCATCCCGTTCTTGTAAAGCTCTTCCGGATACATGGTGATCGACGCGGCAATGATGATAACCGAAGCCTTGGCGCACTTCCGCGGGCTCAGGCCGAGATCGCCCACGCCACGGGTAATGACAAGGCGGATATATCCGTCGGTCAGATTATTCTTCGCCATGGTCTCGTAGAGGGCCTTCTCCATCTCTTCCTTGCTGATGGGAATTTCGATGCAGAGGCAGTGGGCCCCTTCGTAAAGGCGGTCAATATGTTCCTTGCAGAGGAATACCTTGCCGTTATATGCGCGGATGCCCTCAAATACGCCGTCGCCGTACAGGAGGCCGTGGTCAAAGACAGAGATCTTTGCGTCTGATTTCGGGAAAAACTGTCCATCGATGTAGATAAGCGGTTCGTTCATGGTCTTCCTCTTGATAGCAAACAGTATGTCCAGCCTGCAATTGCAAACACATCATATATTAAACTGACAAGCCCCAGACATTGCCATAAAAAAAAGTCCGCTCGCGGACAAATCCATGACGGGGCAGGATATGCGTGGTCTGAACCGATGAGGACGCCGCTTTTGTCCGGAAGCAAGGAATGGAGATGGATCAGCTCTCCGGCGTCATGTGGGAGAGCTTTTCGATCCGCGCCATTTTTCGTGCGCGGGGCAGGCGCTTGAGAGCCAGTTCGTGGCGCAACGCTTCGCCGTGGGTGAAATTCAGCCCGGAGAAGACCAGAAGCTTTACCGGCAGCCTGCCTCTGGTGTAGCGCGCGCCCTTGCCCGAGTTGTGCGCTTCGAGGCGTTTATCCATATCATTGGTCACGCCGCTATAAAGCGTGCCGTCCGAACATTCGAGAATGTATACGCCCCACATACTCATATGCTCGCTTCCTCAACTCTGATCGCATCCGCGGGGCACGGGCGCAGCAGCCTCGCCAGATCGCGGTGGGATTGTATATTCCTGTCCATCCATATCTCCCACGCCTTGGGCGGGAGGATGACGGGCATGCGGTCGTGGAACGGGCGTATCGCTTCGTTGGTGGCCGTGGTCAGGATGGTGCAGCTCAGAATAATCTCTCCCGCAGGCTCCTCCCACAATTCCCACAACCCGGCGAAGACCATGGGGAACTCGCGGTTGATGGTGATGAGGTAGGGCTTCTTGCCTTCCCCTTCCTTGCGCCATTCATAAAACCCGTCGGCCGGGATGAGGCAGCGGCGGTGCCGCATGGCGGCGCGGAAGGAGGGTTTGACATGAGCCGTCTCCGCGCGGGCGTTGAACATCCGCGCGCCCATGTTCTTGTCTTTCGCCCAGAAGGGAAGAAGCCCCCACTTGAGCCAGGCGAAAACCGGCGCGTTGCTCGCCTCGTCGCGGATCAGGGCGCTGACGTTCATGGACGGCGCAATATTCTCCCGTGGCGGAAGATCACTGGGGCAGGGGATGCCGAAGAACTCGGCAAGGGCTTTGGGAATTTCAGAGCAGGCGAAACGTCCGCACATGCGGTTATCCTTTTCCGCTAAGGCCATACCCTATGTTACGGGAATGGGCCCTGCCGATAAACCACAAAGTGGATAGTCGGGTGTTTTGGAAGGGGCTGTTGTAAAAGAAAAACCCCGCCTTCCTGAAAAGGCGGGGTTTGATGTGTTACGCTTTTTGCGAAAGCGCTCAATTAGAGGCTCATGGCCTTCTGGATGAGTTCGCAGACGCGGTTGGAGTAACCCCATTCGTTGTCGTACCAGCTCAGGATCTTGAGCAGGTTGCCGTCGATGACCTGGGTGCTAAGGGCATCGAAGATCGAGCTATGGGGGTTACCGATGATGTCGGTGCTGACGATGGGATCTTCGGTGTACTCGAGGATGCCCTTCATGGGGCCTTCGGCAGCAGCCTTGACAACGGCGTTGACTTCAGCGGCGGTGGTGCTCTTGTCGAGGACGCAGGTCAGGTCAACAAGGGAGCCGGTGATGACGGGAACACGGATCGCGCCACCGTTGAGCTTGCCGGCAAGAGCCGGAACGACGAGGCCGATCGCCTTGGCCGCACCAGTGGAGGTGGGGATGATATTGGCGGCGGCGGCGCGGGCGCGACGAAGATCCTTGTGGATCTGGTCGGCGGTGTTCTGGTCGTTGGTGTAAGCGTGGATGGTGGTCATGAGACCGCTCTTGATACCGAAGGCGTCGTTGATGGCCTTGGATACGGGAGCGAGACAGTTGGTGGTGCAGCTGGCGTTGGAGATGCACTGCATGTCGGCGGTGAGGGCCTCTTCGTTGACACCGAGAACGATGGTGCCGTCGATCTGGTCCTTGGACGGAACGGTGAGGAGAACCTTCTTGCAGCCGTTCTTGCCGAGGTGGGCGCCGTAACCTTCGCGGCTGGTGAAGATACCGGTGGACTCGACAACTACGTCGACATCGGTACCCCAGTCAAAACCACCAGGGGCGGCCTTTTCACCGTTGATGTTGATCTCGTCGCCGTCGACGATCATCTTGCCGCCTTCAATCTTGACGGTGCCGGGGTAACGGCCATAGACGCTGTCGTACTTGAGCAGGTGGGCAAGGCTCTCGACAGGGGCGAGGTCGTGAATGCCGACGATATCAAAAACTTCGGGCTTGCTCTTCATGATGCGGAAAACCTGGCGGCCGATACGACCGAAACCGTTGATGGCAACCTTGATCTTTGCCATTACAAACTCCTTCTTTCTTCAAAAATAGAAAAACATTAAGACAGCTGTTACAAAATTCACATGCAAGCCGGGTGATATACCTTCATGTCGTTACTGAAGGGACACTTCAAGCTCGACGCAAAATTATAAGGGGAGGCGATATCGTGTCAAGTGTGAAATAAATATGGCGTTATTAATGGGCGGGGTTCGTGGAATGTCACCTACGTTGAACCCCTCATATGCAGGATTTCCCGGCCGATCCGTATTTTAAGATGTATTATCTGCGAAATATATCCACGCTCCCTAACTCTTTCTTGACACTACCCCGCCAATACTGTATATATTTGTCCTCGGTCAAAACCATGCGGGTGTAGCTTAGTGGTAAAGCTCCAGCCTTCCAAGCTGGCTACGAGAGTTCGATTCTCTTCACCCGCTCCAAATCCATTACCGCCGCAACCGCCTATTTCAACAGGCTTTGCGGCGTTTTTGTTGTCCGTTGCTGCTTTGTCGGACGTTGCCAGCCTATGTCTATTTGCGCAGGCGCTTCAACTCATCTGCTTCGGGCACCGGCTCGTTCACCGTGGGGAATACGCCTTCGCAGCGGAATTTGTTTACCCAGTCACGCAACGACCATGCATTACACCCGACCCGTTCGGCCGCTTTCTTGGCCGAATACCCGCGCTCAACGACCAGTCGGGCCGCCTCCAGCTTGAACTCCCGTGAATACCGCTTCCGTGATGCCATACGAATGCTCCTTTCCAGACTGGCGACATTCTACACCCTCCGCCGCCTGTCCACCATTCCGTAGGGCACCTCAATTCTTATGACCCAGGTGGTACCCAATTCAACGCGCACGCTGGTACCCTTTTGCATGCGCACTACCATTCTTGGTGTCTTTGGCCGATATAGGCTAGAAACAAGCCTATACCTTAGAGCAATTCTGGGATTCCATAGCATTTATAGACCCACTAATTATTGACATGATATCACTAACAGTTGACTCCTGACTTTTCCTATTCTATGTCTATGAATAATCAAAATGCCTTGACAATTGCGTTATCCATGTTATTTTCTATAGATATGTTTCGTATAAGAAATATCTGGAGTCGGGTTAGACATGCCTGTCGATGACTATGAATTACGCATTTTGCGCTCGCTACGGCGGATTATTCGCGTGGTGGATATTCACTCTCGCAAGATTAACTCTGAATTCAAGACCACCGTGCCACAGCTGCTCTGTCTTTATTCAATATCGCGCAACCCGGAGCAGACGATGTCGGATCTGGCGAAAGACGTCAATCTGGGCATAAGCACGGTTAACGGCATTGTAGATCGGCTTGAGGTTAAGGCGCTTATAAAGCGGATCCGTGGTGAGAAAGACCGGCGCAAGGTTTTTCTGGAACTTACCAGGGACGGGAAGAAGCTGGTCAAGAATGCACCGCCCCTGTTGCAGGAGCAGCTGTCCACCAGACTGAAAGAGCTCCCCGAACTCGAACAGGCGGCGATATCCCTTTCACTTGAAAAAATAATACAGCTTATGGAAGGGGAGCATGTGGATGCCTCCCCGAACCTCATCCCCGATGGAGCTTTAAATAAGGAGACTGACAGCACTTAGAAATTCTGTCATTAAGGAGGTAGTTTTGCAGTTATCAGAAGCACAAGAAAAGATCATCAACAATATTGATGAAGGAGCAGAAGCATCACACTGGAACGAC
>JAFGWW010000375.1 GCA_016936955.1 Planctomycetota bacterium
CGTTGAGGTAAGTAATATCATAATCGTCGATGGGGCCGAGGGAGAGGACCACATCCTTGCCCGCCCAATCGGCCGGAATCTCAACCGCCCTTCGATACCAGATCACGCCGTCGATTGCGGAGTCGAACTTGGAGGGAACTTTTTCGTCAACCCACTTCGAATCGTCAAAGTCGGGCTTTGCCCAACCCATCTCCAAACCCTTGTTACCGGGGTCGGTGTAACGTTCGATCCCCTTCGGACGGGTCTTCTCCCATTCTTCCTTGGCCTTGCGGTAGGCGGCAATCTTGTCCTCGAAATCAACGAGGCCCTTCTGGAAACGTTCAATGATCGGCTTGGTAATATCCATGTTTTCGAGGGTCTGGTAAGTTGTCCACGCCTCGGCGGGGGTTCCGCCCCAGGAGGTGCCGACCAGTCCGATCGGAACCTTGATATCCTTGTAAAGTTCGCGGCCGAAGAAATAACCTACCGCGCTGAACCCGGTTGCGCTCTCCGGATTACATACCGCCCACTTGCCGGGCATGTCGTCCATCGGCTTGCCCGCAACGCGCCGGGCAACCTTGTAGAGCCTGATCTCGGGATAGTTGACCGTGTCCTCAATCTCTTCTTTGGCGTTCTTGGCGTTCCTGAGGGGCCATTCCATATTCGACTGCCCCGAACAGATCCAGACATCGCCCACAAGGACGTTCTTGAGCACAGCCTCGCTGCTGCCCACGACCTTTACCTCGTAGGGCCCACCAGCTTTCATGGCCGGAAGCTCAACCGACCACGAACCGTCCTCGCCCGCCACCGCATCGGCGCTCGCCTCGAGGATGGAGACAGTCACCTTGGTGCCCGCCGCATCGGTGCCGTAAACCCTGACCGGCAACCCGCGCTGCAGCACCATATCATCGGAGAACATTCCGTGCAGTTTCAGCGTCGCCTTGGCGGTATCTTCGGCTCTTAGGGTAGGGAAAATTAGAAATGAAGCTAGGAAAAACGCGAACAGATACTTTTTCATACTCACACTCCTGACATGAATAAACAATGGACTTCAAACACATAATTTATTACAAAAAAAAGCGCAAGATGTTTTTCATCCGCGCCCGCTCTTCTGCCTGAAATACGCACGAAAAAACGGGGGTTCTCGTTTAGCGCAGATAGATATGGTTGGTCAAAATCCACGGCCTGCCGCCAAGGTAAGCGCACAGGCGATACTCTCCCGGCCCCTCGGGCGAATACCCGAGGCTCCGCCCTTCGGCCTCGCATACACACTTGCCGCGGGAGTAAACCCGCATCTCGCAATCGACAGGAGACTCGGCGTTGAGCTGAACTCCCTTCCTATATTTCACCTCCTCGCCGGTTGGAATCTTCGCACCGTCAAGCATGGCATGATAGCGGAACTCGCGGCCGGAGTGTAGCGAATCGTGGCAAACCCAAAGGCGCGCCTGCTTTATTGATTTCACTATGGCAGCGGCGTCATGATAGGTGCTGCCCGAGAGCGGCGGGGCCATGGTGTAACTCGAGAATGCTGCGAAATTCTGATCGTAGGGAAGGATGCCCCTCCGCGCCCACTCAAAAAAGTTCCCGAGCCTAAAGGGAAGCTGCTTGCCGTGCGTGTCAAGAGAGCCGACACCCGCCACCACCCGCTCCCGCGCCACATCGTCCCAACGGGCAATGACCTCCGGATTGGGGCCGGTGATGAAGTTGTCCGGCTCGCGGCACATGCTCGGCAGTTTCGTGATTGAAAGTTCCTCGATCCAGTCGTGCATGTACGACCAGATCTCCACGCCGTCATAAATCTTCTCGCCCCAGTGCTTGTAAACATGCTTCAGCCTTGTCATGTAATGCTTGGGCCGACCCTGCGGGTGGGCGATAACCTTGGTGGTGCCGAGGCGATCGAGAAGTTTCAGCATGTCCGGCGTGGTGAGAAGGCGCGAGGCCACACGGTCGGTCAATCCGAATGAGAGAATATGGTCGCCCTCGCGGGTGGTGAGTTCGGTTCCCATCACGACGAAAACCTTGCCGTGCATCCCCTGCCATCCCGTCGGGTCGGCGCCCATAAGATGGTTGTGCCCGGTGCAGACAAGAACATCGACGCCGGTTTTTTCCGCTGTCTTGATTACATGCTCCATCGGCATCTCGCCGTCGTCCATGGTAGTGTGGACGTGAACGGCGCAGCGGTATACCTTCAATTCCCCGGCCTTCGCGCTCATGCGGTTTCTCCCGCCGTGGCAGCTATCCCGTCCTTCACCTCTTCGCCGTCCAGCTCCGCCCGCATCACGGCGTTGTCGATTGAGTGCTTGCCCATGGCGTAGAGAATGCCGCCGATAAAGCTGATGAGAATAAGGCCGACACGGTAGCAGATCATGACCGAAACCCCGGCCTCGCGGCAGGCGTCAACCCCGGTTGCGAGAAAGAAGAGGTTGGCAAAAGCTATCTCCCCCTGCCCCAACCCGCCGGGCGCGCCGGGCATCGCATTGACCGTAAAGCCAACCGGCACCAGCAGGAAATAAAGGGCAACCGGCATCCCCTCAACCCCGGCCGCCATGCCGAGAAGGACGCAGGCGAAGATGCTCGCGAGGTGCGAGACCAGCCCGATAATGAAAGCTGAAACCAGAACAGGAAACTGGCCGTGATAAGAGTCGAGGGCGTCAACAAAACCCTCCACCTTCTCCCCAAAGGGAAGCTTGCCCAGCAGCGTGCGCAACCACGCCATGATCGCCTTGCCCTTGAAGTAGAGAAGGGCGAACCCGAGAGCCGCGCACGAGACAACCACGCACATGAAGGTGGCGAAAGAATGGAGCCGCTCGGTTTC
>JAFGWW010000376.1 GCA_016936955.1 Planctomycetota bacterium
ACAGCGTCTCTCTGGCCGGTGACTGGCGCTACAAGATCGAGTCCAACCTTGGGATGGTGCCGCCCCCGCCTTCCGCACCGCTTGGCGAAGGCAACCCGAACACATACCACATCCTTTACGACAACATGATCGTCCCGATCCTGCCTTACGCGATACGCGGAGCAATCTGGTATCAGGGCGAGTCAAACGCCGACCGCGCAAACCAGTACCGCACCCTCTTCCCCCTCATGATCCGCAACTGGCGCGACGCATGGGGACAGGGCGACTTCCCCTTCTATTTCGTGCAGCTTGCGAATTTCGGCGAGCGCAGGAAGATGCCGGACGGCAGCAACTGGGCCGAACTCCGCGAAGCCCAGACCATGACCCTCGCCCTTCCCAATACCGGCATGGCGGTCATAACCGATATCGGCGAAGCGAACGACATCCATCCCAAGAACAAGTGGGACGTGGGCCTGCGCCTCGCCCTTCCGGCTCTCCATAACCTTTACGGCTACCGCGACCTCGTCTTCTCCGGCCCCATCTACCGCTCGGCGGTTACGGAGAAAAACCGCATGCGCATATCTTTCGACCATGTGGCGGGCGGGCTGGTGGCGCGCGGGGCGCTCGAAGGGTTTGAGATTGCCGGCAAGGACAAGAAGTTCGTCAAGGCAGAAGCGAAGATCGAAGGCGACACGGTCGTGGTGTGGAGCGCAAAGGTAAAGGCCCCGGTCGCGGTTCGTTACGCATGGCAGAACAACCCGCCCTGCCCGCTCTACAACTCGTCCGACCTTCCCGCCTCGCCCTTCCGCACGGACAACTGGCCGGGAATAACCAAATAGCAAAAGACGCGGCAATAAACAAGCCCCGGCAGGATTCGCTCCCGCCGGGGCTTTTAATTGTGATGGTTAAATTTTACAGAGGCCGCACCACATGGGCGCACCACGCAAGGCCGCGGTATTCGCGGTAGCCCTGCGTGCGGGACGAGCCCATGAGATAACGCTGGCCGTCCTGCTCGTAAAGCCCTGATGCACTCTGCCCGTCGCCCAGTTCCCTGTGTTCGTCCGGGAGGTTCACGACCATTCCAACCGGGAATTTTTCGGGGTCGGATGTCTCCATGATTTCGTGGGAGGCGTTTGTGTAGAAAGCGGCGCATCCGGCGATAAAGACACCGTCGCGGTCTCGGGGCAGGCAGTTTTCAAGAATCTTGCGCGCCTCGGTATCCCAATCGAAGAGCACGCCGAGAACGCCTATTGCATCGCCTTCCCGCGCCCCGCCAGCGCGAATGCCGCCAGAGTAAATAAGGGAGCGGTCCTTGTGCTTTTCGAGGGGCGACTTCTGCGTGTCCTGCACGGCGTATTCGTTCGAGCGCTGGGTGCGCATGCCGTTCTGGAACCAGTCCTTGTCCGAGACGTTAAGTTTTTTCAGTTCGTTGCGCAGCTCCATCTTGGAGCACGCCACAATCTCGCCGCCCGAATCGACCAGAATCAGATTACGGTACATGGTATAACTGTTATTGATAACCTTGAGGCGGTTGCACGCGCTCTGGAATGCGTCTTCGGAGGGCTCGGTCAGGCACTTCCAGAAATACCTGTCGGTCGACCACCACCTGATGTCTGCCGAACGCTCGAAGAGGTTGCGGTCGATCAGGTCGATGGCCTGCTTGCTGAACATCTCCAGCGCCTGAAGGTTGAGGGCGAGTTCACCCGCCGCCATCTCGGCGAGCAGGTCTTCCATGCGGCTGGTGGCGAAGTCGCCGGTCTTGGTGATCTGGTCAAAGATCGGGCCAAGGGCGACGCCGCGCTTGCCGAGCTTGGAGGCGAAGACGATACCGTTGAGCGAAATGAGCTGGATGGATTCCTTGTCTTCCTGGATTTTTTCGTAAGTCTCTTTATTGATCTCCGGGATGATGTTGGAGTCCATCAGTTCCACCGTACTGATGCCCGCATTCTCGGCGTGGTAACGGCTGCCGAAGATGGCCGAACGGGGAACCACGAGGTGCGAACTCCACCCCAGCCCGCCGTACTCGAGATATCCGTCGGTCTTGGCGGTGAAGATTGCCGCGTCCTGTCCTTCCACGATAGAATAGCTGTGCGCCTTGCCGCCGGACTGCAGCTCGCGGTGATGGCGTGGGACGTGGGCGAGCCGCCCGGGCTCGAAGATCGACTGGTCGCTGGAGGCGATGATGGTTCCGCTCTCGTTGGTGAAGAAAGAGTACCACCCCGAGGATACGCCACCGGCCGGGTCGGTCGGCATGTAATCGTCCAGAATGATCTTCGCCTCGCCCTGGAAGTCAAAAAGAATGCCCATCGCCCCGATCACGGCGCCGTTGTTGTCCACGTTCTCGCGGATGGCGGTCGTGTAGACAAGCGATGGCATATCCTCGATCTTGCCGTGCATAAGGTCCTGCGCGAAATATTCGGTGCCGTCGCGGGTTTTTACCGCCTGGGTAAACCACTGGGTGTCGGCGATGTTGAGGCCGAGGACTTTCTTACGGGTTTCGCGGTTGGCGTTGGCGATAATAAAGCCGTCGCGGTCGCAGATCACGAGGTCGCGGTAAAGGGTGTAGGAGCAGTTGATATCCTCGAGGCGTTCGCAGGAATACTGTATCTTTTCGTGAAGCTGTTTCAGCTCACCATTCAGATCCTTGATCATCACGCAAAGCCCGTTGCCCGCGCTGCTGACGGTAAGGATGGAGATGAGCACCTCGGTTTTCCTGCAGTAATCCTCGTAAGCCTCGACGTCGACAATAATCGAAACGTTTTCCGAAAGGTGAGGCAGGACATTGCCGATGGCGGAGAGGAGCTGCTGCTCCGAACTGCCATCGTTACCCTTTCCCGTCTCCGAAGAATCGCCGTCGCCGTTCTTTTTCAGTTTCGCCTTGATCGCCTTAAGCTGGCCCGCGATGTCTGCCATCTGGTCGCGCACGCCGTTCACCCCCTCGACGCACTCGCCGAAGGCGGTCTCCAAAGCCCACCAGCGCACATCGCAGGTGCGTTCGAGCAGGTTGCGGTCGATCAGGTTGATTTTCACATAAGCCACATTGGATAGGATCATGCGGTGGAACTCTTCCTTGGCCTGATAAAACTGGTCGAAGAGTTTTTTCGTAACGTCCAGCAATTCGTGGCTGAAGTTCTCGACGCGCACCATCAGGTCGGTGATCTGCTCCTGCTCGGTCGCATCCTCGCTGATCTCCACGGCGGAGCACTTGCCCTGGTTGCAGATCGGGAAGAGGCCGTTGAGCTCGCTCACGATCTTTTCGTAAAACTCGCGGTGTTCGTAGGTGATGACGGGGTCGAAGATGCTGAATTTTGCAGAGTCCGCCTTCACCCGGGACGAACCGGACTTCTGAACCGCAGCCATGGTAGCCATTAATACTCTCCTTCAGAATTAAATGTTTCCTGCCTCAAAATTCAGCGATCGTTATCTCTTTACCGCGTTCAGTACAAATAAACTCCCCATCACATCTCCGGCTCTTCTACACACGACTCGGCCATGATCCGGTCAATCAGTGTCCGCACGCAGAGCAGGATCAGATACCCCTCATCCACGCGCACGATCCCGTCCACAAACTCGTGCTCGATATGGGCGGGGCGCGGGATGATATCGTCCTTGGGAACGGTGATAATCCTGCCCGTGCTGTCCACCCTTAATGCAACGCTTTCATCATGTGACTTGATGCCGAGGTCACGCGCGTCCTGAGTAAGGTCGCTTTCGGTTTCAAGGAGGATCATCTTGGAGGACTGTCCCTGCGGGCGCGGCGGCTTGTCGAGGCAACGGCGCATGTCGAGAACCGTTGCCGTCTTGCCGCGAACATGGATCAGCCCTTCCACGCGCGGGTCGGCGAGGGGGACGGGCGTAACCGGGACGGGACGGAAAAATTCTTCCGCAAGAAGAACCGGAATCCCGTAGAGGCCATCGCCGATATGAAAGGATGTAATCCGCATCAAAATACCCTCGCAAAATTACGGAACCATGATTCCCGCGTCGTTTCTGAACCCGAGATGCCCCTTGTTGGTCCGGGGCTTCAACTTGCGCGCGTAACCCTCGACGCAACGGGTCAGGCTGTCCTTGTCTACCTTGATTACGTACTCGTTGAAATCGAGGCGCATCCCCTTTTCGCGGCTCGCCGCATCCTGCAACGCGGTGAGGGCGATTACGGGGAGGTCACGCAGAATGGGATCGCCGCGAATGGCCTTGATAAGCTCGAAGCCGTTCATGTTCGGCATCTCGATATCTGTCACTACAATATCATAGGCATCCGGGTTCTGGCGCAGCTCCATCAAAGCTTCCCTGCCGTCGTTCACCACGTTGAGTTCCCTGCCCGGTCCGCTCAGATAGGTTGCATTAAGCTTGCGGTAGAAAAGACTGTCCTCAACGATGAGTATCCGGGCGGGTGAGCAGGTGTCGCGCACGGAGGTATCGAAATGATCGGGATCGTCATGCTCGAAGAGCGCGTAAAGATCGAGGAGCATTACCAGCTTGCCGTCCTGCATGAAAGTTCCCAGCACGCCCTTGTCGTTGGTGATGCGCGAGTCGAAGCGCTCGGATACGTCATGTACGCTGATGTCGGAATTGGTGAGGATGCCGATGGGGAACTTTACCCGCGCCGGCAGGATAAGGTTGTAATGTTCAAGGTCCCTCGGGATCGGGCTGACCGGAAGGTGCTTGTCAAGGAATAGTAGCGGGATCGTGCTGCCCTTGAAGGGATAATAGCTCCGCTCGCCTACGCAGCGGATGTCGGAGGATTTGATTTTTTCAACCAGCGTGACCAGTTCCAGCGGAACGGCGAAATACTCGGTTTGCCCGTAATTGAAGAGGATCATCGTCTGTCGGTCGGAGCGTTTGCCCACGCTCAGGGCGGGCAGATTAGACTTTTCCTGGACAGGCTTGCCGGAGAACTTCATGCGCATCTTTTCAACCACCCCGCCGATATCGACCAGCATGACAACCTGCCCGTCGCCGAGGACGGTGTGGCCCGCGAAGACGCTTGCGCACGAAACCAGCTTGGGCAGGTCCCGCACCACCGCCTCCTCTATGCCGATTATCTCGTCCACAATCATGCCGAATAATTTGTTGCGATGTTGCAGCACGATGAGGGTCTGGGCGGACTGGAGGGAGAGCTTCCTTCTCGCCGGAGTTTCCGGCAGCGCAGTTTCCGGTTCGCCATGATAAATATTCGGTGCCTCGTCGGGGACAGCATCCTTGCTTTCCCCCAAAGCGGCGCCAAGGGAGATGATGGGAAGCACCAGCTCGCGATGCTGAAAAACCTCCTGCCCCTGCAACATCCTGACCTTATTTTTTCTGTCGTTCTCGGAGACACGGATAAGCTCGTTTACCGCGCTCTGGGGAATGCAGAGCCTGTGCTTGCCCACACGCACCACAAGAGCCGAGATCAGCGAGGAAG
>JAFGWW010000377.1 GCA_016936955.1 Planctomycetota bacterium
AACCGCCTGTGCCGCCCGCGCTACTTTATTCTTTCTTGCGCTGTCGCGCCCCGGTTTAAAAACCGGTGGCACCCGGGACCAACGAATAAATCAAATCCAAATGGTAGGCTTGAAAATAAGCGGTATCAAATGAACGAACAAAGATATCGTGATGCTGGTGGTACAGCCGACAAACCACAACTTTGACGTAGTTGCTACATTAAAGCAATGTATGTTTATATTTAAGATTTTTTTAGTGAGGATAATGATGCCAAAAAAGAAACAAAAGTGGAGCGATGGAGATATATTCATTATTCCGCTTGAAGACGGCTCATTTAGTGTTGGTCAGATTCTTGATACGCAAATGACTAACGTTGTTAGATGTGCACTGTTCTCAAGTAGAATAAATGATTTCTCAGATCTGACTGAGCAGCATTTTGCTAAAGAAAAACTTATTTCCTTAGTGGCAGCTTCAAAAGAGCAGCTTGATTATGATGTATGGAAAGTCGTGTCTAAAAGCAATCAATGTGTACCTATAAACGAATATCCTAATGAACAGTTTAGAAGCAAAGGGTGGGTTGGTTCGAAAATTTACGATGCTTCAATTGTTGAGGAATTTTTAAACGCTTTTCACAAATTAGTTCCATGGGATGATTGGGCTGACCCTAATTATTTAGATGCCCTCTTGATCGACGAAGGACTAAAGCCAGAGGGTCTGATTCTCAGTAAGAAGTAGCGCGGGTGGCACCGATTGAAATTTTGATCGGTGTTGCAGGGCAGTAGAAAGATTCTTCCGGCGAATCGATGAATTGAATACGATGATATTATCACAGGCGCAGTAATCGGGATGGGCTGGCATATGCGAAAATCAATAATTAGGCGTAATATACTGATAAACATTTTGCAGGTGTTTATGGAGTATTATTACAAGCTAAATGATTATTTTGTAAGAAAGATTCCAGGCGAAGATAAAGGTTTCGGGCAGAGGGAGCCGTGGGTTGTTTTAACAAATATACTCTGTGTTTTATGTACAACTAAATATTCTGCAGTTAGGATTTGTATAAATAGCGGATTTTTGCCCAGTCGTTTAGAGTTTATAGATGCGGATAATTCAATTGCTCACCAAGTGTATACGGGCTCAAGAATTATTGAAACTGCACATAGGGCATTGCTTGTTACAAAAAAACAATATACAGATGGCGAAACAACACACCGTATAGGTGAGATTTCCATATTGGATGAACCTTATATCATTAATGTCGTGCATGGCTTTGGGAAGTTTAATGAATCTCTGCCAAGCAGTCATTTTCTTTATTCTCTAATCAATGGAGAATCTAAATCATTTCCCGAGTATGAATCAGTCCTTATTTCAGTGAAGAAGCGTGAGGAGATTCCTGCGTGCCACGCAGGTGGCACCGATTGAATTTTCAATCGGAGTTGCAAAGCAATAGAAAGATTATTCCGGCTAATCGATGAACAGGATACGATGATATTATCACGGACGCAGCACTTGGGCAGCCTCAACTTTCTGTCCTGCGGACACTGATTACAAGTAATCAGTGCCACCCGTGAATCCGTGCAATAAATAAAACCATTAAGGTTTAGCAATATGAAATGTCCGAAAGTCGTTACAAAATTGGTGCCTAGATGCTGCATGGGGATAGTGCTGTTTCTGGTTTTGGTACTGGTATGTGGTGATCCGCAGTGGTCAAGGTGGATATATGTGACACAGGTTCATTGGTTGAAAATTAAAAGTAATCCACAATCTCCACCGAGTAAATATTCGGGCGTGTGGAGAACATGGGATAATAAAGGGAATTGTACATTTGAAGGGCTCTATGAAAGAGGGATATTAAGGCGAGAAGTTCACTACTGGACAAATTCAAACCTAAAGTATCGAATTATAAATCTTGATGCAAAGGGCCATGAAGATGGCATTCAGACGCTCTTTTATGAAGATGGGTAAATTCACGCCGAGGCTGTTTATAGGCATGGACAGCAGATTGGGTTAGTGAAGACATATGTTCAATCGGGAAACGGTAAAGTCATACTGTACTTTTCAAATGGCAAAGAGGTAAGTAAAGAAGATTATATGGATGCTGTAAACTCAGAGAGTAAGGTCGGCGAGAACGAGTAATGTGCCGTGTGTGTGGCGCAGAAATTGCCTGACACCCGCCAGATAGGGGAGCCATATGCTTAAGCTGATTCCTTTAAGAATTCCATGTGGATGGCAGATGCTGGAAAATTCTTTATTTGACCCGCATCTGTCGACGCCAGAGGAGTTGGAGCCGTACCTAGATGAAGATATAATGCAAATCAAATGCACGCAAAGGGATTTGCTTGTTGATGTTGGGTGGTATGGAAACAGGAATTCAGGCATGTATGCATTGCATGTATTCCGGGGAGACTGGCATGGTGAAGAGCTTTGCGTGTATGACACCAAAAATATAGAATCTCTCGTAAAGGCAATCGAGCTTGTTTTGAGTTACTGCGGTGAAAATTTCGTAGAGCTATTGACAAATGTCGCAGGTGGCAAAGTAAACGCCGATGCCGCACGTGATTAACCCGGCTGGCTGTGCTCCTCCCGTTCCACATTTTACCCTCGTCTCATCGGGATATTTGCTTGACTGGAAGGGCTGGGCGGGGTATTATATTAGCATGTGCTAAAGAATACCTGATCACCGGGCAGCGTGTCGCAATCCATCAGGGCCGTATGTGGAAAAGGCTGAACGAAGCAGGGAGTGCGGAAGGGGTTTTACCATGGTCAAGCGGGCATTTTACAGGAAGGCATTTACGCTGGTGGAGTTGCTGGTTGTGATTGGCATTATCACAGTTCTTGCGGCCTTGCTTCTCCCGGCGCTGCGGAACGCAATGGACTCGGCGCGCAAGGTGGACTGCATGAGCAGGATGAAGCAGATCCACATGGGGTTCAGTTATTATCTGGACGACAATAACGGTTATTTCCCGCCAAGCTATTACAAGTTTTCGACCATAACTTTTGCCGGTTATACAAGGACTGACAGTTGGGTGCCCTGGTATTCAAAAGTATTTGTGGGCAACTATATCGGCAACTCGACCATCTGCTCCTCCTCTTTCCCTACCTGGCAGCAGAAGGTGACCTCCAAGTTGCTGGCGTGTCCTACTTATAAAAAGCCGAAGTGGGACGGGATCGGTTATTCCGGATTCGGGGATTTCGGATTTGGATATAACCAGTGGGCGTACAAGAATTATTCGACGGGAAAGGTTACGCCGATCAGGTCGGTTCCCATCCCGACCATGACTTTTCTCATGATTGACACGGCCCTTGGTTACGAGGTCAAGCATACTTACGCAAACCCGAGCGCGGACAAGTGGAGCCGTTACTGGTGGCCGGATTACAGGCATCTTGAAAAAGCCAACATCCTTTTCATGGCGGGCAATGTCAGGTCGACTTACAGCCTGAGCCATGAGATCAGCGATCACGATATTATCCGGGAAATCAAATAGGCGCGCGGCGGCGGCGTGGGCGTTGCGCGAGAGATTGGCGAACCGATACCTGTATCGAGCAAAGAGATCCTGCCTGCATGGCGGGATTTTTTTGCGTCAGGCCAGCCCCCTTCCCCCTTGCCAATCATGCCGTTTCAAACTACCATATCTATCAGCAGTTAATCATGATGAATGACGGGGCGGGGCGGCAGTAAAGGGCACGATAAATTTGCAAGGGATTATCTTATGCAGGATCATATTAAACCAATTTCCTTGTTCACTCCCATGTCGTTATGCTTGTCTCATGTAATTATATTATTACTGTCTATGATTGTGTGTGCTGATTCCAGGGCTGAAGAAATCAAGGGTGATGAAAGGCGCATCACAGTTATTGAAGATGGCGCGTTTAAAGATTTACAGATTCCCGCAATTCTAAAAGGGGATCAATTAACACCGCACTTAACCATTCATGTTCGTAAACAGGTTGATGGCAAGGAAACACTGAAGAGGGAGGCTGTCGCCCATGAGTTCATGCGTGAGGCGGTAAAGGTTCTGGCTAAAGACGTCTTGCCGTCGAAAGACTTTATATCGAATAATCTTATTTTGGCAGATGACTGTGAATTGCCGGAAATCCGAGGTAATCATAAAAACTCCGCTGACACGGCTGTTGTCTCCTATTGTTATAATAATGAATACAATATTCTGATATCCCAGACGGGGGACAGTGATTTTGCTTCAATATGCGTGCGGGTTTGTTACGCAAAGAAGCAGGAGAAGGTATTTGGCGACGAAGCAGTGGCGGAGATGTTTGCAAAAGTTTTCCGCACTCTCAGAATGAAGTATCTGGATATTGCGAGAAAAACACCAACGCAGGAAGGGAAGTTATTTCTGGGCCCTGAAAAAGCCAAGTGGCCGAAAGGGCTTTCTCATAGGCCGCCTGTTGTATGGATTATGGATAATGAAGTCGTGTTGTTCATCTTTAAAGATGAGACAGAGAACCCTGTCCATAATGGATCTTCTTTATGGTTTGATATGCTCGAAAAATGTGCCAATAAAGAAGGGCGCAAGGAACTGAGTGAGCGCCGGGAAAAAGGGGAGCAGGTAGAGTAATAACCGCTGCGCGAACTTTCCCACTTTGCGCGGCCTTCGCCATGTCAGAGATGCAGCAGGATGTCGATCATGATTGCAAGGGCGCTGAGGGCGAAGATGAAGAGGTAGTTCAGCACCTCGCGCGATTTGGTGAGGGAGCGCAGGAGGTAGACGGCGACGTCGCGGTCTTCGGCCGAGAGGCTTTCGCCTTTCTCCATCTTCTCGACCAGTCCGAAATCGATGATCGCCTTGCGCCGTTTTCTGGCGATGAAAAAGCGGAAGGCGAAGAACATCAGGTAACCCATGATCCCCGCATACCATGTGAGGCGGAAGTAATCCGGCGCGAGATCCTTGATGATGATCAGCACCCGCATGCAGATGGCGGAGAGCAGGCCGACGACAAAGGCGCCGTTAGAAACGTATGACGGGAAGGTGTGGGGCGTCTTGCTCATGATATATCCTTGAGGGCAATAATAAAGGTCACGCTCAGGGAGCATATTCTACCCGTTGCAGCGGCAATAGCAACCCCGGGGAGGCTGATGTTCTTGCCCAATCAAGGCTGGCTTTATTCGGTCAGGCCATAAACATCGTTAATATCCCAGTTGAGGTTTTCCAGCACGGCTTTCATGGAGCGGATTGTGGGCTGAATGAATCCGTAGCGCGGCTCGAAGCGGGGGATCGCGAAGAGGATTGAGGTGCCGAGGGCGGGGCAGAGGAATCGGTGGGGGCGGCTGAATTTACCGTTGCAGAGATGGACGAAGGGCGTGGCCAGTTCCTGCTTCAGGGTCATGGTGGTGAGGAAGGCTTCGGACAATTCCTCTTTTGTGTTGGTCGTGGCCACGAGCTTTACCACATCGGCCCCGCGCTTTTCGACTTCCCGCAGATGCTCCATGACCTGCGCGGTGGAGCGGGCGCAGTCCATGTGGGACGAGATGATGACGTCCGCGCCCTTTGCGTGGATCTTGTCTATCAGGCGCATCTGCTTATCGATGGCGCTCTGGCTGCGGGTCAGTTCCATGGGGGAGGGGTCGTACAGATCACCCATCACGTCTATAATCGACGCGCCGGCGTCGGCGGCTTCGAGGAGGAGTTCCTGCCGCTCATCATCGCTCGGTTTGCCCCACCGGTCATTGCGGTAGAAGATGAACATGAAGGGCAGGTTGACGGTATCGATGACGCGCTTGATTGAGTCCCGGTTCCTGAATTCAGGTTTCAGGTCTTCGAGAGAGATGGCAATGCCCTGTGCCCCCTCGAACTCGCAGTTGCGCGCTTCGGCGATCATCTCTTCCGGAGTCTGGCCCGCCATGATTCCGGTGATGACGGGGGTGGATTGGTTGAGAAAGCTTTTTTTCATGGTTATATTCCCTTTGGTCCGAGAGTCCTTCCGCCGTCAATCAGATAATTTGCGCCGGTAATGTATGAAGCCTCGTCAGAGGCAATGAAGACAATCAGTGACGCCATTTCTTCGGTCGTCCCTTTTCGTCCCAGATAAGTCCCGTTGCTGGGGGGTGGCACCGCGTCGTTTGACACCAGACCGGGGGAGATGCAATTCACATTGACATTATAAGGCCCCATCTCCATCGCCAGCGCCTTGGTAAAAGAAACCATGGCGCCTTTGCTGGCTGAGTAGGCCGCGAGGTTTGCTATCCCGACCTTGGCGGCGATCGATGCGATATTGACTATTTTCCCGTACCGCCTTTCAGCCAGATGTCCGAGGACAGCGTGGGTGAAATATAAGGTGCCTTTAATGTTGAGGTCGAGGATTTTCTCCCAGCTGTCATCCATTATATCTTTGAATGGAGCCTGATGCTGCCAGCCGATGCCTGCGTTATTGACCAGAATATCAATGGCACCGAAAGTACTGAGAATTTCAGCCACGGCCGCCTTGATGTCAGGCTTTTGTGTTATGTCTACCACAAATTCGCGCGCTTCACCGCCAGCCAAGAGGATAGACTCCTTCACCTGACAGAGCGATTCGCGGTCAATATCCACGAGGGCAACCCTGGCTCCTGCGCCAGCCAGTTTGATTGCGGTCGCCTTTCCGAGGCCATTTGCCGCTCCTGTTATGATTGCGGTTTTTCCACCGAGTTCCACAACTAAACCTCCCTCATTCCATACCCTGCATCTATCCTGAAGCATTAAACTGTCAAGACCACCTTACCGATGTTCTCCTGGTTCTGCAAGATTGCATGCGCCTCTTCGGCCATGGAGAGAGGAAGGGTTTTGTGGATAAAGACCTTTATATCGCCGGATGAAAATGAGGTCCAGAGTTTTTCCTCGAGCCCGGAGAGGATTTCTGCTTTCATCATCGAGGTGCGGCTGCGCAGGGTGCTCCCGATCAGTTTGACACCGCGCTTGAAGAAATCGCGCATGTCAAGCTCGCAGGCGGCGCCGCCGAGGGTGGCGATGATTATCCACCTGCTGCCGTGGGCCATCGTCTGCAGGCATGCCCCGAGATTCTTGCCAGCCACGCAGTCCATGGCCACGTTGACGGGATGCTGGGCGAGCACGCCGGCGATATCCTCTTTCTTCCGGTTGATGACGACATCCGCCCCGAGCTCGCGGACAAAGCCTGCCTTCTCGTCAGAGCCGACGGTGGTGACAACCTTGGCACCGAGAGCTTTCGCGAGTTGGACGGCGGCCATGCCGAGGCCGCTCGCGCCCGCCTGAATAAATACCGTATCGCCCGCCTGCATCTGCCCTTCGATGCAGAGGTTCAGGTATGAGGTGGCGAAAGCTTCGGGGATGGCGGCAGCTTCTTCCATGGAGAGCCCTTCGGGAACGGGGAGCACCATGTCCTGCGGAACCGCAACTTTCTGCGCGTATCCTCCTCCGCCCAGAAGCGCGCAGACCTTGTCGCCGATTTTCCAGCGCGAACCGGCGGGCGCGTGGGATATGGTGCCGGAGACTTCGAGCCCCATCCATTCCGGCCAGCCGGGCGGGGACGGGTAATCGCCGTTGCGCTGCATCAGGTCGGCGCGATTGAGCGCGGCGGCGGCGATGTCGATAACCACCTCGCCCTCTTTGGGTTGGGGGTCGGGCACTTCGCTCATTACAAGATTTTTATTGTCATCGACAAGTATGGCTTTCATTTTCAACCTTCCCATTTTGTGTAACCGGAGGCGGCAAGCACCACATTCTGAACCAGATAGTCATGCTCGTAGGTATAGGGGTTTTCTTCCTCACCCCTTATGATGCGCGCCAGCTCCAATAGTTGGTCTTCATAACGGTTGTGCCTGATCCCGAAGTCAATGGTGTGGGAGCCGGCCGGGTATTCGCTGTTGCCTTCGGCGAGGGTGAGTTGCATCAGCAACGGCCTGCCGTCGAAAAGTTCGAGCGGGCTGAGATCAACCGTCCCTTTGGTGCCGCATATTTTCAGCAGCCTTTTCTCAAGGCCTTGGAATTTCCTGCTGCACGCGCGGAGGGTTACTGTCGCGTGGGGGTATTCGAGAATGGAGAGGCAGTTATTCCTGATGCTCTCGTCATATCCGGCAACCGACTTGAGGATGGGGGTGATGCGCGACGGCTTTCCCATGAGGGAGACCACGTAATCGATAAGGTGGCAGCCGAGGTTGAACATGATCCCGCCCGGGAAACTCCCGATATAGGACTGGTAATCCTCGCCGCCGTAATCGTGGCTCATGTCGGCCTGAACCTCGAAGATCTCTCCGAGCCAGCCTTCACGGACAGCCTTGATGCACCACAACATTGCCGGGTTGGTGCGGAACATGTAGCCCATCTGGAAGGGTAGTTTCCGCGCTTTGCATCCGTCGAGCAGTTTGCCGAAAAGGGCGAGGTCTTCGCCGCCCGGTTTGTCCATGTGCATGGCGAGGTTGCGCTCCATGCAACGCAGGGCGGTTGGCACGAGGTCGCCATTGGGCGTTTCCACCGTGACCGCCTGCAAGCCGGGAATGGAGAAGAGCTCCTCCTCGCTCATGAAGTTCAAACCTTCGTAGGGCCCCAGATTATCGCCGGAGATCCGCTTGGCTGTTTGGGTTGCGCTGTCATTAACCACGCCGACGATTTCAAAGACTTCGGGCAATTTGCGCAAGGCTTCTATCTTGCCGGAGGCGTGTTCGTGGCAGATACCGATCTGGCCGATTTTAATTCTGTCCATCTGCTAATGCTCCCTCTTATCCGAGCCACTGGAACTGGGGGTTCTGCTTCTTCACAATCTCGCTGACCCTGACCACCTCCAGCGCCTCGGCACTCTTGATGGGGAACGGGATGTCGTTGCGGAGGGCATCATAAAGATGCGCGGCGATCGCGATCTCCACCTGATCCCACATTCTTGTTTCGGGCATGACCTTGCGGGTCTCTTCAATCCACGGCAGATCATGGTCGGAGCACATGCCTTTGCCGGGTCCCGAATCGGCCGTGATCTCATCCCACTGGAATTCCGGATCAAGGTACTTGAGCTGGATCTCAGTCTGCTCCTGCCCGTAAATCAGGGTTCCCCGGTCGCCCATAACTGTGCA
>JAFGWW010000043.1 GCA_016936955.1 Planctomycetota bacterium
CCCGGCGCGCCATCGCTGGCGCCCTGGACGCGGTTGGCGAATTTCCCGAAGCGGCGGATAACTACAACCTCCTCGCCGAAGCGCTCTGCGCCAGCGAGAAATTCGAGGAAGCCGCTGAAGCCGCCGCCCGCGCGGCGTTTCTCATCCCGGGAGACCCGACCACATACGAACGGCTCGCCAATCTTTATATTCTCTCCAACATTGAGAAGGAAGCCGCTTCCGCATGGCTCAAGGTGATCAAGATTATCGAGGAATCCGGGGACAAGACGAAGGCTCTGGCCAAGGTCGAGTACGCCCTCAAGGACCTCCCCCTCAACGAGGATCTCAACCGCGCCCTTGCCCGCCTCCTTCTTGAATCAGGCGAGAGCAAGCGCGCCATCGCCGTATACGAACGCCTCACCTCCATTTACATGGACCGCGGCGACACCTCGGCGGCAATCAACGCGATAAGGGCCATCCTCAAGATCGACTCCAGCCGCAACGACATGCAGGAACGTCTCAAGCGCCTGCAGATGACAAAGACCGAAATCCGCCAACAGCGCAAGACCACCATGACGGCAATCGTATTCGGCGTGCTCATTATCGGCGGTATCGCCATCCTCGCCGTGACGGAATTCATCACCCGGTCAAAGGTCAACGCCGCCATTGAGAAGGCGAACCAACTCGTCAGCGAGTCAAAAAACGCGAGCCCTGTCTCCAAGAAAGAGATGCTTTCCCAGGCGATTAGCATCCTTACCAAGGCTGGAGAACATTTTACCCTGCTCGGCCTCTCCGAGACGGAGCGCGTCGACCTGCTCCTCAAGCTGAACAACGATCTCGAGACGGTCGAGGTCAAGGCTGACAACCTGCGGGAGCAGCACAAGCTGATCGTGCAGGACTGGCTGCGCCTGCGCAATACCAGTTCACCCGAATCGGTGGAGTCTCTCAAAAAACTCCGCGAGCTGACCACCGAGAAATTCAGAACTACCGAAGTGGAACAGGCGATAGCTCTGGTCAAGGAGTACGATGAAAAGATCGTCGAGCGCAAGAGCGGCGTCAAAAGCATGCTTGATACGATCAAGGACAAGACCCTACCGCCCGAGAAGAGATTTGAAGCGTTCAGCGAATTGAATGAAAAATACCCGGAAGCCCTCTCGCTGCCCTACCCCGAAGGCGCATCGGGCCTCACGGTTCCGGTCAAGGTTTCCCCAGTATCAAACACCGGCGCCATCCTCAAGGCCGACATATTCATCGGCAAGGACCGCTGGCCCACGCGTGCGCCATGCCTTGTGGAGATCCCGGTCGACCGTGGCGTTCAGGTAAAAATACGCGCCCGCGGTTTTGGCGACAAGAACAACGATACCGTTCTCGCCACCGACAAGATAAAATCATCCGTCAGGCAGACACTGGAGAGGTCTGTAAAATGGACCCACGCCATCCGCGGGACCATCGAATCATTCCCGGCCATCTCCCCCGACGCCAAGACAGTATTCGCCGCCACCTCGGCCGGGGAACTCTTCGCCGTCGAGAGCAAGACAGGGCGCCAGATCTGGCCCACCGGCGGGAAGCTCACCTTCAACCGCGACGCCATCTACAAGCTCAGGCTCGGTATGATGGAAAATTCCCTTTTGGCGCTCTCTGAAAACGGAATAGCAACCGCGTTCAACCCCGCCAACGGCACGGTAATCTGGCCGAAAGAAAACAGCGCCAACCCGATTGAAGGTATCATCGCCAGCGGTTACACCTTCTCGGATCCAAACAGCATGCTTCTCATCACAAGCCAGATGAAAAGCCCTGTCTACGCACTTAACAGCAAGACCGGCGAACTCGTCTGGCCCAAGTCTGAGGCGCAGACCGCAGCCCTGATGGAGAAGATCGGCAGCGCGGCAGGCAACCCGTTTGTCTACAATCGAAATATTTTCCTGATGAGTACCGACGGCAAGCTGCATATGATTCTCTCCGGCGGCACATACACCAGCGGCGTCCAGCTCATCAAGGAGCCTGTCGAAGGACAGAGCATAATATTCGCCGACGAGAAAGGGGCGCTTAAGGTTCTGATCGCCGAGGAGACGGTCGGCATACACTGCTTTGAAGCCGAGAGCATCGCCCCCCTGAAAATGAAGAAACTCTGGACAAACACCAGCTTCACCGACCAGCCTATTGACGCCCCCTTCCTTCTTAACGGCGGGCATGTCTTCGTCGGCTTCGGCTCGGGCAGGATCGGCAGGCTGGACATGAAAGACGGCGCGGGCTCCAATCTCTGGGATTATCAGGAGACTCCAGGAGCGATAACCGGGAGGATGGTAATTGCCTCCGACAGGCTCCTCGTCCCCTTCGCCGGACGCAGCGGCCGCCCCGGAGGACTTCTTGCCATCCGCTTCTCAAGGAATAAATTCGAAGAGACTGAGTGGCGTTTCGATGCCGGGCGCGTTGCAATAGTCTCAGGAGTAAGCGCACTCAGAGACAAGAACGGCGAAGGCGTTATCTCCTTCGCAGCCGACAACACCCTGTACTGCCTCGACATCGAGGAAGAGCGTTAAGATGACAGACTTCTTCAGCAAAGCAGGATCATTCCTCATCCTCTGCGCCATCGCGTTCCCTGTGGCATATTTCTGGATCGCCTTCCTGATCAAGATTGTAATGAACGACGAGGAGATTCAGGAACAGTTCCGCCGCCTCCAGCGCCAGCGCGAGGAGCAGCGCCGCGAGATTGAGGACAGGCAGAAGCGCAGGCATAAGGAACAGCTTGATATAGCCGAAGGGGTTGAGGAAAAGCTCAAGGCAGGCGACATAACCGGTTCACAGCCGGGCCTGCTTTCGCGCAACTCTGGCCCCACCGACGCATAAATTAATCTCCGCGCCAGAAATACCGGATAACGGAAGGCTGCCATGAAGACACTGGTCTGTTTTTACTCCCGCACAGGAATCACCCGCAAGGTCGGCACCCAGATAGCCGAAGCGCTCTCGGCTGATGTCGAGGAGATTATAGACCACAAGGGCCGCTCCGGCCCCATTGGTTTTGTTACCGGCGGCAAGGACGCTTTTCTCGCGCGCACAACCGAGATAACCGAGGCCGCCAAAAATCCCGCCGACTACGACATGGTCATTATCGGGACTCCCGTATGGGCAGGAACCATGGCTCCCGCCCCGCGGACATGGATAATGAAATATGCGGGCAAAGTGAAGAACATGGCCTTTTTCTGCACCACGGCGTCATCGGGAATGGATAAAACACTGGCCGCCATGGAGGAGCTCTCCGGCCTAAAAGCTTCGGCTTCGATCGGATTTTACGAACGGGACGTTAAAAAAGGCGACACCTCAGAACGGGTAAAGCAATTCACATCAAGCCTCACCTCCGCCTGATAACACCGCTGATCACTGTAGCCGCTAAATTGCAATTATCTGTTTCCCTTATTCCCGCCCTATAGCGTATACTTAACTGTAGAACCATAAGGGCAAACAAGCCCAAAAACTGGCAACGCCATAAATGGGGAGAGAGATGAAAACCCACTTCGCGCCTGCGGAGCGAACCGCTCCCGACAAACTTCAGGAAGAGGTCAAGGATGTCAGCAACAACGAAGTTGTCGACTGCATCCTGAAAGCGGCAAGCGGGCTCATCGCCGTGCTCGACAAGAACCGGCAGGTCGTTGCTATCAACCAGGCGATGATGGACATGCTCGGAATTTCAGACCCCGGCCCGACCCTGGGGCTCAGGCTCGGGGAAGTTGTCGCATGCATTCACGCCCACGACATGCCCGGCGGCTGCGGCACAAGCAAGGCGTGCAGAACCTGCGGCGCAGCCATCGCCATGGTAGCCTGCGCCAAGGACCGTTCGGTACACGAAGAGTTCTGCTCCGTAACCATGGCGCACGGGGAGTCGGCCAGGGATCTTTTCCTCAAAGTGAGGAGCTTTCCTATCACGCTTGGCGACAACGAGATGATAATGCTCTTCCTTCAGGACCAGACCCAGGCGCAACGGTGGGCCGATATCGAATCCGCTTTCCTGCATGACATCAACAACATCATATGCGGCATTCTTTGCAATGCAGAGCTTATGGCCATAAAATGCTCGGAAGGAGATATGAAGGATCAGGCAAGGCAGCTGGTAAAACTTTCCGAACGCCTCTCTGACGAGGTCAATATCCAGCGCGAGCTCTCGCGCCAGAACCCGGAATACAACCCCTACAAGACCGAGTTGACCGCAAAGAGCATCATCACCGAAACCTACCGTAACTTTTCCAACCACAAGGCTGCAAAAGACAGGCATATGGCGATTGAGCCCTTCGATCCGAAAATTACGGTCAACACCGACCGCTCGCTGCTGTTGCGCATTCTGGAAAACATGATAAAGAACGCACTGGAAGCAACCGAAGCTGGGGGCGAAATTAGAATATCCGTGGAAAAGGAAGAGGGCTCAGCCATATTCTCGGTGTGGAACCGGAGCCATATCGATGAAGATATCGCGGAGCGTATATTCCAGCGCAACTTCAGCACAAAGGGCGCCTATGGCCGGGGCATAGGCACATACGCGATGAAGCTGTTTGGCGAGAAAATACTCGGTGGCAAGGTTTATTTCGAATCGGACGAAGACAACGGCACAACCTTCCACTTCAGCCTGCCGGAAAGTGTTCGGTAACGCTTAACAGTTTATAAAAGCACATTAAAAAGCCCGCTCCATTCAGGAACGGGCTTTGATTATTAATACAGGCTATCGCGCACGCATCTAGCCCTTGATAATTGCCTCGACCTTTTTCTGCGTCTCGTCGCGAATTTCTTTCGTGCGGCCTTCGAGATTCAGGCGGAGAACCGGTTCGGTATTGGAGGGCCTGACGTTACACCACCAGTCTTTGTGGAAGATGGAGAGGCCGTCGAGGTGCAGGACTTCATCCGCCCCCGCGCCGAAGGTTTCTTCCACCTTCTTCATGATCCCGTCCTTATCCTCGACCTCGAAGTTGATCTCGCCGCTCTGGAAATATTTGCGGTAAGGGGCGATCAGCTCGGAAAGTTTTTTGCCTGTCTTGCTCATGAGGCTGAAAACAGAGAGCATCGCCATCTCGGCGTTGTCGGTGTAGAAGACGTCGCGGAAATAGA
>JAFGWW010000378.1 GCA_016936955.1 Planctomycetota bacterium
CGACTTTTCCGGCGCACGCGCCCGGATGATACGGCAGCACCTTGCGGAGCGGAACATTACCGACCCCGAGGTTCTGCGCGCCATGGAGGCGGTCCCGCGCGAGGCTTTTATCCTGCCCTCCGAGTACGACGAGGCTTACGACGACCACCCGCTGAGGATCGGTTGCGGACAGACCATCTCCCAGCCTTATATCGTCGCCTACATGACCCAGCTTCTCAAGGCGGAGCGGGGGATGAAAGTGCTTGAAATCGGCACCGGCAGCGGATACCAGACCGCCGTCCTTGCCGAACTCGGCCTTGAAATAGTCTCGATCGAGCGGCACGAGCCGCTTCTCGATCAGGCGGTGGAGAGGCTTGAAAAACTCGGATACGCCGGGCATGTGGAGTTCCTCCTCGGCGACGGTTCGGTGGGTAGCCCGGAAGACGCGCCCTTCGAGCGCATAATAGTGACCGCCGCCTCGCCGCGCGTGCCCGATTCTCTGGTGCAGCAGCTTGCCGACGGCGGGCGCATGGTGATTCCGGTCGGTATCGGCTCGCAGAGGCTTGTGGTGGTTGAGCGTCACGGCGAGCGTCTTGACATGGTTGATGGTCTTGGTGTAATCTTTGTCAAACTTGTTGGCGAAGAAGGTTTTGAGGAGAGTTGAATGAGAGGTATTGCAGAAATGACAGGGAAAATTTTAGGCGCTGCGGTTGCTCTCGCTTTTTTCTTTGGAGGAAATCTGATGGCGGCTGTAGATCTGGATGTGACTGTGGCGGCGAAGAGCGACAAGGTCGCTCTCGGCGAGGATATTGAAGTAACCGTAACTGTAACCAATAAGGGCAAAGAGGCGACGCAGGTTGGCGAAATCGAGTTCGGCCGCGGCTCCCTCGAGTTTGACCTTACCCTCCCCGGAGGCAAAAAGCCGATTCGCATCACCCGCATCCTCGGCGGAGTTTACTCCCCCAAGAAACTTGCGATGAAAACTCTGGACGGCGGCAAGTCAATCAGCGCCGCCGTAAAAATTCCGGCCATCATGGCAGGCAAGCTCAAGCTGGTCGGCATCCTCTGGAGCAAGGTCCAGCTTGACGCGCTCGACATCACCGTCGAGGGCAAGGGCAAAATCGTGGGCCTCAAGATGGAAACCGACGAAGGGGATATGGACATCGCTCTCTGGCCTGAAGTCGCCCCCAATACCGCCGCGAATATCATCATGCTCGCCAAGGGCGGTTTTTACGATGGCCTCGGCTTTCACCGTATTATCAAGGGCTTCATGATTCAGGGCGGTTGCCCTCTTGGCGACGGCACCGGTGGCCCCGGCTTCAGCCTCCCCGCCGAGTTCAACGACCGTCACCACGAAAAAGGCGTTTTCAGCATGGCCCGTAGCAGCGACCGCGACTCCGCCGGCTCCCAGTTCTTCCTCATGCACGGCAAAGCCCCCCACCTCGACGGCCAGTACACCGCATTTGGCAAGGTCGAGAAGGGGCTTGAAGTTGTGGACAAAATAGCCAATCTTCCCACCAGGCCCGGCGGCGAAGGCAGCACGCCCGTCAACGTGCCCAAGATCAAGAAGGTTACGGTTATCACCCTGAAGGCTAAATAAGCAGGACTCGGTATAAGACAATGGGCGCGGGAAACCGCGCCCCTATTTGTATGGCAGGTGCGTATGGTTGATAATCTGATCGCGGTAGGCATAGGCGAGATTCTTTGGGATTGCTTTCCCGGCGGGCGTAAGCTCGGCGGGGCGCCCGCAAACTTTGCCTGCCATGCCCGTTCCCTCGGTTGCTGCGGGGTGGTGGTAAGCACGGTCGGCGACGATGAGGACGGCAGGGCGCTGGTTGCCGAGCTTTCCCGCCTCGGACTTGGCGTGGACTATATCGGCCTCGACGGGGCCCACCCTACCGGCACGGTTGATGTAGTGGTTGATGCCAAGGGCAAGCCGGAGTATGTCATCCACGAAAACGTCGCGTGGGACAATATCCGCGTTAGCGATTCCCTCTCCGCTCTGGCCGCGAAGGCGGACGCCGTCTGCTTCGGCTCCCTCGCCCAACGTTCAGAACCGTCGCGCGCCGCCATAACCTCCTTTCTCTCTTCCCTCAATCCGGAGTGCCTGAAGGTCTTCGATATAAACTTGCGCCAGAATTATTTCTGCCGCGAGGTTATCGAGAATTCGCTGCGCCTCTGCAATGTCTTCAAGCTGAATGACGAAGAACTGCCGGTTGTCATGGAGCTTCTGGGTCTGGAGGCGGAAGACACCGAAGGCGCGCTCAGGCTTCTGCTTGAAAAATTCTCTCTGCGCCTGATCGCTCTCACCCGTGGCGGGACAGGCAGCATCCTTCTTGCCCCCGATGGATTCCACGAGCATCCGGGGCGGAAAGCCGAACTGATCGATACCGTCGGCGCGGGCGATTCCTTCACCGCCGCCGTAACGGCCGGCCTTCTTCGTGGGATGCCGCTGGCGGAGATCAACGAAACCGCCAACCGCATCGCGGCTTTCGTCTGCTCCTGCGAGGGGGCGACCCCCGATATCCCCGCTTCGATCCTTGCCATATGATGCAAAAAATGTATAATGCCGATCAGTGGTTTGACATGGCGGATCTATGAGCCATAATATATTTACAGGCTTTTTATAACATGGTCAGTTGACTGTCAACTTGGTGAAGCGGGTTGAGTGGAGTTTTTTGACGTGACAATGGCGTACACTATTCTTGTTGTCGATGACGAACCGCCCATGCTCAGGATGATGCAGGCTCATCTTGAAGCGCGCGAATATTCGGTTATCACCGCAATGGACGGTGAGGAAGCGCTCGCATGCCTCGAAAAAGGCGGTATTGACATGGTTTTTACCGATTTTTCCATGCCAGGCATGGACGGGATAGAGCTGCTTAAAAAAATCAAGGAACGCCACCCGAATATTCCCGTGGTCATGATGACCGGCTACGCTTCGCAGATTAATCTTGAAGAATGCATGAACGCCGGCGCGGAAGATTATATTGCCAAACCCTTTGACGGCGAGACCCTTGACACTATCGTGCGCCGCATAATCACGAAAATCGAGCGCCTCAAGTTCATGTTTTCGGCCGGCCACTTTGATCTAGGCGCCGAAGGCGAGGGCGAACTTGATAATCCGCTGGACGGAAACTGGTAGGCCATACCCACAAAAATCCTTGACTATTACCCCTTATTTGCCATAATATTATGAAAATTGGTTTTGAGGAAATCGCAGTGAACAAGCGTTACTTTGCCAACAGCGTACGAATTACGAAGCTCGTCTCCAGGCTTGTGTCGGGGAAGGGTTGTTGTTGCTAGTGCAAAGTGTTACCGCGCTGCCACCCGCCCCGATACTGGAGGCGGGCTTTTTTATTCTGTGACTACTCATTATTATGATCGAAACTTACAAAGGATAATTGAAATGGCAAAGCATATAGATATGTACGATACCACTCTCCGCGACGGCTCCCAGGGGGAGGGCGTCAGCTTCTCTGTTGCGGACAAGCTAGATATAACCCGCGAACTCGACTCGCTCGGCATAAATTACATCGAAGGCGGCTGGCCGGGATCGAACCCCAAGGATATGGATTATTTCGAGGCGGTGAGGAAGCTCAAGCTCAAGAACGCTAAGGTCACCGCTTTCGGCTCGACCCGCCACGCGAAGAACACCCCGGCGAATGACCCGAATATCCAGAAACTGGTGGAGGCCAAGACGCCGGTAATAATAATCTTCGGAAAGACATGGAACATGCATGTCACCGACGCGCTGCGCGTCAGCCTCGACAAGAATCTCGAGATGATCAACTCGTCCGTCAAATATCTCAAGAAGAAGACGGGGGAGATGTTCTATGACGCGGAGCACTTTTTCGACGGCTACAAGGCCAACCCCGAATATGCCATGAAAACCCTGGAGGCGGCGGCCGACGGCGGGGCGGAGGCCCTTGTCCTCTGCGACACCAACGGCGGCACCATGCCCCTTGAGGTGGCGAAGCTTACCGCCGAGGTGGTCAAGCGCTTCCCCGGGCTCAAGGTCGGCATCCACCCCCACAACGATTCGGGCATGGCGGCTGCGAACGCGGTTGAAGCCGTCCGCGCGGGCGCGACCCACGTTCAGGGCACCATAAACGGTCTTGGCGAGCGTACAGGCAACGCCGACCTCACCCAGATCATACCTGCGGTGGAGTTGAAGCTTGGTTACTCCTCAATCGGCAAGAAAAACCTGCAGCACCTGACCGAGGTGAGCCGCTTTGTCTATGAAGCAGCCAACCTGCCCTTGCGGGACAACCAGCCCTATGTCGGGCGCAGCGCTTTCGCCCACAAGGGCGGCATCCACGTTTCGGCCATGGCGCGCAACCAGTCGACTTACGAGCACATAACGCCCGAGACGGTGGGCAACGAACGGCGCATCCTGATCTCCGAGCTTTCCGGCCGCAGCAACCTTGTTGCCCGCTCCAAGAAACTGCGCGACAACCCCGAGCAGATGAAGAATGTGCTCAAGCGCATAATGGAACTGGAGAACGAGGGCTACTGCTTCGAGAGCGCCGACGCCAGCTTTGATCTTCTGGTCCAGAAGGTTCTCGGTGAATACGAACCGCGGTTCAATCTCGATTCCTTCCGGGTCATATCCGAATCCTCCAAGGATGGGCGGCGCATGTCTGAGGCGACGGTAAAGGTGGATGTGAACGGTGAGATGATGCATACCGTAAGCGAAGGCGACCACGGCCCCGTGAACGCCCTTGACGAGGCGCTCCGGAAAGCGATGCTGCCGAAGTTCCCCCAGCTTGCCGAGCTTCGCCTCGTGGATTACAAGGTGCATATCGTAAACGCCCAGGCCGCGGCCGAGGCGCGGGTGCGCGTGGTGATAGAGTTTGCCTACCAGTCCGAGGTATGGAGCACGGTGGGGGTATCGGAGAATATCATAGACGCGAGCTGCCACGCCATCGTTGACAGCCTTGAATATATGCTTTACAAATACCCGTCTTCGTCGAAGAAAAGCGTAAAGCGCAAGGCGACGGCGCGGGCCCGCCGGTAAGCGGGATTTTGAGTTGAGCGCAGTCATGTGTTTTTTTGAATCAGACAGGTAAGGAAAGTGATGAGCGACGAATCGAAGAAGAATATCCTCAATCAACTGCCAAAGCATTACGTGCCCACCGACGTCGAGGATAAATGGTATGCCAAGTGGGAAGAGAATAAATGTTTCCACTCCGAACCCGATGGCGTGAAGAAGCCTTACACCATTGTGATTCCGCCGCCCAACGTTACCGGCATCCTGCACATGGGCCACGCGCTCAACAATACGCTTCAGGATATCCTGATCCGCTCCTCGCGCATGCGCGGGCTTAACGCCATGTGGATGCCCGGTACCGACCACGCCGGCATCGCCACCCAGAACGTGGTTGAGCGCGCCCTGAAAGAGGAGGGCAAGCACCGCGAAGACCTCGGGCGCGACGCCTTTATCGACCGCGTCTGGGAGTGGAAGGACGAATACGGTTCCGCGATTATCAACCAGCTCAAGAAGCTCGGCTCCTCCTGCGACTGGGACCGCACCCGCTTCACCATGGACGATGGATTGAGCAAGGCCGTCCGCGAGGTTTTCGTTCGCCTCTACAAGGAAGGCCTCATCTACCGTGGCCGCAGGCTTATCAACTGGTGCGTCCGTTGCCACACCGCCCTCGCCGACGACGAGATCGAGCACGAGGACAAGGACGGCAACCTCTGGCATATCCGCTACCCGCTCAAAAGCGGGCGCAAGCATCTTGTCGTTGCCACCACCCGTCCGGAAACCATGCTGGGCGACACCGCCGTGGCGGTTCACCCCGACGATGATCGCTATAAAGACCTGATCGGCGAGATGGTCATCCTCCCCATCGTGGAGCGCGAGATCCCCATCGTGGCCGACGAGTTTGTTGACCCCACTTTTGGTACCGGCGTGGTCAAGGTTACGCCCGCCCACGACCCGAACGACTATGAGTGCGGCCTGCGCCACGAGCTTGAGGAGATTACCGTAATCGGCAGTGACGGCAAGATGACCGAGGCGGCGGGGAAGTATGAAGGCCTTGACCGTTTCCGTTGCCGCGAGCGTCTGGTGGAGGAGCTTGAGGAGAAGAAACTCCTCGAAAAGGTGGACGAACACGCCCACGCGGTCGGCCATTGCTACCGTTGCCATAATGTTATCGAGCCCTACCTCTCCGAGCAGTGGTTCGTGAGCATGAAGGAGCTGGCGGCGCCGGCCGTCCTCGCGGTCAAGC
>JAFGWW010000379.1 GCA_016936955.1 Planctomycetota bacterium
GTGCGGGGACGTAAGTGACGGGGATGTCCTGCATCTCGCCCTCGTCGCGGTCTTTGGGGACGTCAACCTCGCTGGTCAGGGCGGAGCCGCCGAAAGCGCGGAGATCGATGTCTACGATGCGGTGTTCCTTCGCGCCGAGTGATTCGATAACCCTGCCAGCCGCATCAAGCTCAACCTCGTGGCGCTGCCCGTAACGGAAACTCATGCAGTAGCACTCAAAATCATCGGCAACCGCGACGGCGAGGGCGGTGGCCGAATCGAGGCCGCCGGAGAGAAGGACTACCGCCCGCTTGTTCTGTTTGCTTTCGTTCATGATGCTCCCGGCATTAATGAATAACTATGCGCAGCGCACTGTTTCTTGCTGCCGATCCTGCTTCTGTCATTCTGAACGCAGTGAAGAATCTTCGCGAAGAGAAAATTGTCTCGCTATATAGAAGAAGATCCTTCGTTGCACTCAGGATGACAATGCATGTGCTTTGCTCAAATATCCTTACTCAAGCGAACTCCTCGATAATCTCGCCGCACTTGCCGGGAAGGATTCCGGTCAGCCACGCGAGGTCGAGAATTGTAAAACGCGAACGTATTTCGTGGGCGTGGGTGAAGGCGGCGAGCAGGCGCTCCCTGCTCATGCCGAGGTCTTCGGCCGTATTGGCCGCGCCCGCGCGTTTAAGGCAGTCTTTAATCTTAACGGGGCTGCGTGTGAGTTGTGACACTTCAGCACGCAGGTTGTCCCACGCCGATTTTTCCGAGAGGATTTTGCCGGCAGCCTCAAGGCGTTCGTTTTTACCTTCGTAATGATCGGAAACGACGCCCGCAAGCTTGCCCCAGAATCTGTTATCGATAGCTCTTTGCGGCGCCACGAATTCCGGCGATTCGGTTTTGATTATGCGCCGGTATACTTCACTTGCGATAACAGTCCCCACCCCCACCTGCCGACCGTGAAGGTCGTGGGGTTGGCCGTCGATTGAACTCATCATGTCCAGTGTGTGGCTTATCATGTGCTCGCCGCCGGAGGCTGGCGAAGACGTTCCTGCAAGGGTCATGGCCACACCCGTAAGAAGCAGCCCGTCGTAGAGGGCGTGTATCGCGGCCGGGTCGCCGCTACGGATGCCCTCTGGGTTTTCGAGGTATAGCGGTTCGATGTCGACGATGAGGTCGACCACCGCCGGGATATACTCGTCGCCGAAGAGAATGCTGTTCATCTTCCAGTCGGCGGAGCTGACCGATTTGGCAAGGATATCGCCGAGGCCGGAGGCGGTCATCTCGTACGGCGCGGAGGCGATTATCTGCGGGCTTGAGACCACCGCTTTTGGTGCCGCGCCGCGCACCAGCGTCTTTACTCCCTTGACGGCCGGGGCCACATTGGCGGAGGAGTAGCCATTCATGCTGGCGGCGGTTGCGAAGGATACGTAAGGCAGGCCTGCATCGCAGGAGGTCCACTTGCCTAGATCGTTCACCACCCCGCTGCCGACGGTTAGTACGATAGACGCGCCGCTTATGGCGGGTTGCAGCCGTTCTTTTGTGATGTCATCGCAGACCGGGGATTTTCCGGGTTCAGGATCGGGCACGACAACCGCCATTACCTGCCACCCGGCCGAACAGAGGGCGGCGCAGACCTCGTTGCCAGCCGCCTCTTTTGTGCGTCTGTCCATAAGAACCGCGACCGACTTGCCATCGGAATATTTTTCTAATATCGAAGGGAGGCGCTCTACGGCGTCGTCGGCGAAGAGGGTATCCTGCGGGTCGATGTCCGGCATCTCTCCGCAGGCTTTAATCAGGGAGTCACGGTAAAGATTCTTTTCGGCCATGTTTACTCCGATATCCGAAGTTGCGCTCGTTTTATGATGTCCTTATCTCTCTCCTAATTCGCTATGAATTGGCGAGGGAGAAAACTCAAAGGCTTTTTGTTTTCCGTTCGCACTTCGACAAGTTCAGCACGAACGGAAAAAATGGCGGCGCTAAATACTGATCTTTCTGCCACGCTCGTCCTGAGCTTGTCGAAGGACGGACGATGGCTGCGGAATTTTAGCTTGTGCCTTGTCAGGCAGATCGCACGGATTTTATTTTTGTCATTCTGAACGCAGTGAAGAATCTTGATGTGTCCGGTATTGCTTATTAAGCAGATCCTTCGCGTTGCTCAGGATGACAAATGTTATTCAACCTTGACGATGCAGTAGTTCTTCTTGCCCTTACGCAGCACCAGGGTCGATTCGCTCGCGAGGTCGTTCATGGTTATGGTCTGTTCAATGCCTTCGAGCTTTGAGTTGTTCATGCTTACACCGTTCTGCTGCAACGAGCGGCGGGCCTCGCTCTTGCTGGCGAAGAGCGGGGTCTCGGCCAGCAGGTCCATGATGTTGATTCCCGCGCCGAGCCGGTTCTTGCTTATACTCACGGACGGCACGTCCTTGAAAATCGAGAGCAGATCTTTATCCGAAAGGTTCTCGATCTTCTCGCCGAAGAAAATCTTTGTAGCAGCTTCGGCAGATTTCAGGCCGTCTTCGCCGTGGACGATTTTGGTCAGCTCCGAGGCTAGCGTCTTCTGCGCCTCGCGTTTCTCCGGGCTTTCGGCCACGGTCTTCTCAATCTCCGCGATCTCGTCGAGGGAGAGGAAGGTGAACGCCTTGAGGTAACGGATCACGCACTGGTCGTCGGTGTTGATCAGGTACTGGTACATCTGGTAGGGGCTGGTCATCTCCGGGTCGAGGTAGATTGCGTTGCCCTCTGACTTGCCGAACTTTTTTCCCTGCGAGTCGGTGATGAGGGGGATGACGAGGCCGTAAGCCTGCCCGCCCTCGACCTTGCGCACGAGGTCGATGCCTGCGGTGATGTTGCCCCACTGGTCGCCGCCGCCAACCTGTAGGCGCACGCCGTGCTCGCGGTAGAGGTACATGAAGTCATAAGCCTGCAGCATCTGGTAGGTGAACTCGGTGAAGCTCATGCCTTCGGGCGATTCGAAGCGGCGCTTGACCGATTCCTTGGCGAGCATCTCGCCTAGGCGGAAGCGCTTGCCAACGTCGCGGAGGAATTCGATAAAGCTGAACTTGCCCAGCCAGTCGTGGTTGTTCATGATTACTGCCGAGTTCTCGCCGCAGTTGAAGTCGAGAAGTTTTTCGAGCTGTTTGCGCTGGGCGGCTACGTTTGCCTCGATCGCCGCTTCGTCCAGCAGGTTACGCTCGGCGCTTTTGCCCGAGGGGTCGCCGATCATGCCGGTGGCACCGCCGACGATTACAACGGGCTTGTGCCCGGCGAGCTGCAATCGCCGCTGGGTCAGGATCGCGCAGAGGTTGCCGATCTGGAGGCTCTTGCTGGTGGGGTCGTATCCTGTATAGAACGGAACCATTCCCTTCGCGAGAATGTCTTTGAGTCCTTCGTCGGAAACCTGCTCGAGAAGATTGCGAGCCTTGAGTTCTTCAATGATGCATCCCATTTTGACAATTTATCCTTGTAATGTCTGTTTGCAATCCTACTGCTTACCACTTACGCAAATGTCACCATATTTTGCACCATATTTACAACCGCAGATCTGCGATGAAGAATACCGTGCCTTTATTAAATATGTAACTGTCTAAGATAATATATACTTAACTGAAATGCACATAAAAGGGAAGGGCTTTTGCCGTAATTTTACGAAATGGCGCTCCTTTTGCTAAAGCACGGTTCATGAAAATACGCTACCGGCAATGCGGTAGCGTATAAATCTGGACGATTAATAGGTTAGGCGGCAGAAATCAGTTGGATTTATCCAGAAGCTCCTGAATCTGCTCCAGACGCTCGGAAAATCGTGAAAGGCTGGCTTCTAGCCCCATGGTGAACTCGCGGAACTCTTCTTTAACCGTCAGCGACTCCGTGCCGAGCTTGCTCTCCACGTTGCCGATAAGGCCTAGAAGGTGCGACTGCTGTCTGCGGATATTCTCGCGCTCTGTTGCAACCGAGGTCATGAGCTCCAGAACCTTGCGCGCCGCGCTGTCCTTGGGGTCGACCGAATCCTCTATTTTCAGGTTCTGGTCAAGGATTACGCGTAAGTCTTTTATTGAGAATGGTTTATGTAGAACGCCGGTGACCATTGACCTGTACTGTTCGCCAATACTGGAGGCGCGGATTCCGGTCATGAAATATAAAGGCATGTCGGGCCTGAGTTTACGTAGTTCTACCGCCACATCGCGCCCGTCTGTTTCTGGGAGCATGATATCAAGGAGGGCGAGGGCGACGTTCGGGTTTGCTGCTGCTTTGGTCACTTCATCGCCTGAGCGGCAGAGGATCGGGATTGCGCCGTATGAGGTGAGAAGTTGGGCGAAAAGTTCGGAGATGTCCTCGTCGTCTTCGAGAATTATGACATGCACTGATGTGTCTGGCATATTTGAGACCCCTCCGGCGCCAATGATGGCTATGTGTTTTATTGAAAGCATTCCACCTTCTTGGGTATTCTAGGAGTAGGGCATTTTATGTCAATAACAATATATTATATGCGGGGATATGTGATTATCGGACGTTGAATTCAATTTGAGTAAAAATGGAAAAACAGGTGAGTATATTTTCCATGTTGCCGATAAAGACTATGGAAGTTCATTTTGCGGAAGTGCGGTCGGCGAGAAGTTGTGGAGTACGGTCAGGGCTTTTCAGCGGCAAAAACAGGATGTCTCTGGCCCTCGGCGCGGCTGCACCAAAGTCTTCGATATTTGAAAAATGTCCTGGTATATGAGGGAAAAACGTGGCAAGACAACGCAGTATTCTTGGTCTGGATGTCGGAACCTACAGCGTAAAAGCTGTCGAGCTTACCGGCATTGGCGATGATGTTCGCGTTACCGGCCTGGGGTGGGAGCGAATCCCCTCTCCGGATATGGTGGAGGACACAATCCATGCGGTTCTTGCCAATAATAACCTCAGGGCGAGAAGGGTTGTAACCTCGGTCAGCGGGCGTTCGGTTATTGTAAGGCACGTAACGATGATGCCCATGCCACCCGAAGAGCTTCGCCAGGCCGTGCGCTATGAAGCGGACAAATACATTCCTTATGACGTGGACGACGTGCAGCTTGACTGCCAGCAGCTGGGCCCCGCCGACGAGGCAGGGAGCCAGATCCGCGTTCTTCTGGTCGCCGCCAAGCGGCAGCTTATCGAAGAGCACATCGGAATGCTCAAGCGGGTCGACCTGCAGCCGGCCATGATTGATGTCGACCTCTTCGCTCTGGCCAACGCTTTCGAACTCTGCAACGCAAGAGCCGAACTGGCTGCCGAGGGCGAGGCGGTTGCCCTTGTCGATATAGGCGCCTCCAAGACCAGCATCTGCGTAATGAAGGGTATGGCCGACTGCTTTACCCGCGAGGTATACACCGCCGGTAACGCGATGACCGACGCGGTTGCCAAGCGCTTCGGCGAGAGCCCCACCGCGGTCGAGGGCATGAAGGAAGACCCCGGCGAGGCCATATCAAGCATGTCCGACGCCATGCTGCCCGTTATCGACGATCTCGGCAGCGAGGTAAGGCTCTCCTTCGATTACTATGAAAACCAGTTCGAGCAGACGGTAAGCAAGGTCTATGTGTCGGGTGGAAGCATAATGTTCCCGCCCATGCTCGATGCTTTGAAAAATAGTTTTGAACTCGAGACAAACAGGTTCAACCCATTTGAAACTGTGAATGTTGAGGTCGCGGATGACGTGATTATTCATGAAAAGGCATCCGATATGGTTGTGGCGTTCGGATTGGCCTCCCGTCTTCGTGGAATGTAGTTTTCGTGGTCGCTGATAAAGGCGTGAAATAACGATGATTGAAATTAATCTACTGCCCGAATCGATGCGTAAGGCCGAGGCGACACCGCTCCCTCGTTTTATTGCGATCTGTGTCGGCATCATTCTGATCGGCGCGCTGGTTGTCTGGAATCTTTATCTCCTGAAGGAGACGGATAACAAGAACAAGACACTCGCGCAGCTTCAGAAGACCCTGAAAGAGAAGAAGGCCAAGGCCGCCGAGCTTGATGAGATTGAGGGCAAGCTTGCGTCGATCAGGGATCACGTCGATGTTATCAAGGGTTTGTACAAGAAGCGCAGGATCTGGTCGAAGCTGCTTTACGATCTTAAGCAGATCACCACTCACGATCCCAGCGTTGACGATGCCAACCCGATGGCCAGATATATCTGGCTTAATGAAATCGTCCTTAATAGCGGAAAGAAGGGCGAGAGCGATGTGCTTGAGGTGAATGGTTATGCTTCAAACAACGAGGACCCGACCGCGTCTCTTGAGGATGTACAGATCCTTCTGCGCGAGATGACCGATCATAAGAGTAAGGAAGGGCCGGAGGTCAAGGAGCGCAAGCGTCTTCAGAAAGAGTACGATGATATGAAGAAGCTTATCGAGGATAAGCAGAAAGCTTGGGATCGTCTGCGCGCTGAAAATCCAGGTATTGAAGCCAAAAGCCCCGAGGTTGAAGAGATGGGTAAAAAGCTCGAGGAGCTTGATGTCCGCCTTAAAGAGCTTGAGCGCCAGACCTCAGGTAAAATTGCGATCACCCCCTTCCGGGATTTCTTCGAGCCCGCCGAAATCCGGCTTGAGGACACATCCTGGGGGACAGCACCTACGGCAGGGAATGATCTGAAAGAAGGGGCCAATCTGCCCAAGTCGTGCAGAAAGTTCAAGATCATTGCCGCTTTCAAAAAAGATGAACCCGAGCCTGTTGCTGCTAAGGGTCGTAGATAATAATAAACCGTTTTCCTGGCAGGATAAATATGAACGAGACCAAGAAACTTGTTATTACGATAGTTGCGGTTGCCATCCTTGTCCTCGGGCTTCTGGGGTGGACTTATGTCCAGATGGCCACTATAGGGCAAGAGCCATTCAAGGGTGAGGACAGCATCGCATACAAGATCGATACGACGAATGTAGCGATTGGCGAAGCGCAGAAAAAAATAGATCAGATCGAGCCCAAGAAAGAGGAATACGAGAAGCTCCTTGTGGTTCAGGATGATGCCAATCAGCTTCTTCCCAAGAAAAGAGACCCGGCAGAACTGCTTAACTACATTACACAGAAAGCCAAGGAAGCCAAGGTCGACGCGCAGGACGTTACTCCCAAAAAGGCTAAAGCCAAGGGCAGCAGCGGTTTCAGTGGGCGCGGCGCTTCCTCCAGTGGAGACAAGTTCGAAGAGTGGCTTTATGAAATGAAGGTTAAGGGTACGTACGACGAGATAGCGACCTTCATTAACAAGATGGAAGAGTTCGAGATTCGCGAAGAAGGCGAAGAGCCGAGGAAGCGATTCTTTGCCGTGAAGGAAATCAAGCTCAAGGCGCAGGACAGCGGTTTGGTTGAGGGAGACGCAAAGCATACTGCCGAGCTCGTTATGGTTACCTATCGGTATAAAGGCGACGAAGTTGGGGCAGCGGCTGGTAGGCCGGGAGCCAAGGCCGGTGGGCGTCGTTAATCCATTATTATAATGACTGTGAGTTTATGGCGGAAATTATGAAGATAATACGTGAAAAGAAAAGATTGACGGGAAATGCTCTCCTGCTGTTGCCGGGGATGCTGCTTGTCATTTGCGCGCCTCTGGCGTTCGGAGGGCAGGCGCCAGCGACAGTCAAGCCCGGTGGGTTTTCGGAATTCGGCGGGAAAGCAAAGGCGGAAGAGGAGAA
>JAFGWW010000380.1 GCA_016936955.1 Planctomycetota bacterium
GAGGTAGCGACGGGCATTATCCGTCAGGTCGCCAAGGCATTGCAGGCCGCGAATGAACAGAATGTTGTCCATCGCGGGATCGAACCGAGCCATATCATGCTCAGTCCCGGTGGGCGCGCGAAAGTTCTAGGCTTCGGCCTTGCCCGTCTCTGTGAAGCCAGCGACGCGGCCATTACTGCCGATGGCGCTCTCGTTAATGTGGGCGCCTACAGTCCGCCGGAAACCGGCGAGGGCGTGCAGGATATCAGGGGTGATATTTACAGCCTTGGCTGTGTCTTCTATCAGCTTCTCACCGGCAAGGTTCCCTTTACTGGCCGTGATCCGCTTGAGCTGCTACATCACCACAAAACTTCCGATTACTGGCCTGTGGCTGATCTGGTTCCGGATCTGCCAGATGCAATATCCGGGGTCGTTGACGCCATGCTGGAGAAGCGGCTTCTTGACCGGGTGCGGGATCCTGCGGAGCTTATCCACCTTATAGACGCGGCGATCAATCCGGAAATCCTTGGCGCTCAGGGCATCAAGCCGGACAAGACCATTGTCATGACCACCCGAAGCATGCTTGCCTTGCGCGAGAAGTCCACCGTACTGATCTGCGACGATCAGGAATATAATCTGAATGCCTTGCGCGAGACTATCACAGGCCTTGGATTGAGCGTTCTTACCACCAGAAACGGCAAGGCTGCTATCCAGACCATGAGCGATAGAAATATCGACCTTGTTGTGACCGACACCAAGCTTCCCGGTTTGTGGGGCGGCTCCCTCTTCAAGGCGATCAACGACACCAACAGGAACTGCAAGATAATAATAACCCGCAGGGGCGAGCTGGCCGAAGAGATGTTCCGGGCAGGAATATACAACGTATCCGCCCTTCTGGACCGTCCACTTGATATGCAGGCTGTTCGCGATACCGTGCAGCAAAGCCTTAAAACCTGATATTCCCCTTGCATTTATGATCCTAAAAGGCATATGATCTGGTAACCGAAATCCTGCATTCCGATTTTCAGGTAACTGATGGGGGAATACAGATGGTCACTGGTAAAAAATACCTTGCTTTCGACCTTGGCGCCTCGAGCGGTAGGGCTATAGCCGGTATTCTCGACAAGGGCAGGCTCACTCTCGATATTCTGCACCGTTTCAGTAACGGGCCGGTGCGTATCAAGGACACCCTGCACTGGGATGTGCTTGGCGTCTTCAGGGAGCTTTCGAGCGGCCTTCTTGCCTACTCCCACAAGTATGGCAGGGAACTCGACGCGATCGGCACCGATTCGTGGGGCGTTGACTACGGCCTTCTCGGCAAGGACGGTTCGCTTATCGCCAACCCTGTCCACTACCGTGACTCGCGCACCGACGGCATGCCCGAAGCGCTGTTCAAGGTTGTTCCCAAGAAAGAACTCTACCGGCGCACCGGCATTCAGGTCATGCAGCTTAATACTATCTACCAGCTTTTCAGTATGGTCAGGAACCAGAGCCCGCTCCTGGATTTGACCGACAAAATTCTCTGCATGGCCGATCTTCAGAATTATTTCTTTACCGGCGAGATGGCGCAGGAGTTTACCCTCGCCACCACCACCCAGATGTACGATCCAAACGAAAGCGACTGGGCCGGCGACATTCTGCAGATGCTCGGAATCCCGACCGATATCCTGCCCGATGTTGTCGCGCCTGGTTCGATAGTCGGTAACCTCACGCCGGTGATCTCCCAGGAGTACGGCGTTAATTCCTGCCCGGTAATCGCTCCCGCATGCCACGACACGGCGGCGGCCGTCGCCGCGGTTCCGGCCGAAGGAGAGGATTGGCTTTACCTTTCGAGCGGAACGTGGAGCCTGCTCGGTGCCGAGGTTACCGAACCGGTGATTAACGACAAGACCGAGGCGCTCAATTTCACCAACGAGGGCGGCGTGGACGGAACCTTCCGGCTGCTCAAGAATATCAACGGCCTCTGGATTATTCAGGAGTGCAGGCGTATCTGGGGGCAGCAGGGGATTGATCTCGATTTTGCGGAACTGACCAAGCTCGCGTCTGAGGCGAAACCTTTCGCCGCCGTGATCGACCCGAACGCCGAGGCCTTCATGGCGCCCGGTGATATGCCGGAACTGATCGCGAAATTCTGTAAAGACAGCGCTCAGTCTGTCCCGCAGGACAGGGGGGCGGTTGTGCGCATCGCTCTCGAGAGTCTGGCCCTCGCCTACCGGCAGGTTGTTGAAAATATTGAAGAGATCACCGGAAAGAAGTATAATGTATTACATATAGTCGGGGGCGGTACGCAGAACAGGCTTCTGAACCAGTTGGCGGCCGACGCGACCGGGATGCTCGTCAAGACCGGCCCTGTGGAGGCAACCGCATTCGGCAACTGCCTGATGCAGGCGATAGCGATCGGCGATATTGGTTCGCTGGCCGAGGCGCGGGAGATTGTGCGCAACTCAATCAGCGTCGACATATATGAGCCCTCGAAGGAACGCGGGGTGTGGGACGAGGCGTACGCGAAATACAGGAGCGTATGCAGATAGATAAATTTACAGCGGCTTGAAATCTTCCAGTGCAGCCGGTTTACCTCGTGGAAGCCGGCTGTGCTTTTGGGCGCGACTTTAGTTATTACGAATTGCTGCGGGAGAAGCAGATGAAACCTGTTCTATCTTTGCGTTGGCTTGCTCTTGTTTTGCTTTCTGTTTTTTCGTTTGCCGTAGTGCGCGCCGGAGAGAAAGCGGATTATTTCAAGGATGCTTACGAGAAAGCCGACGAGAAGCAGAAGGAGGTCTGGCAGAAGCTCTCTTCAACCCCGGAAGGGCTCTTCTTCTCGGGAAAATATGACGAAGCGCTTGCCGTCCTCAAGACCAAGCAGACCCCAGCCAACCTTGCCCTAATCGTTGATATCCTTGTCGAAACCGGGCGTAGCGAGAAGGCTATCGCTTTCGCAACCATGGCCCTCGAAACCGAGAAGGACAACACCGAGATCCTTGCTGCCCGCGGAGATGCTTATATGGCGCGCGGTGAGTACGCCAAGGCTTACGCCGATTTCGATAAAGTTCTGGGGCAGGCGGGCGACAAACCGGACAAAGGCCAGCTCCGCGCCGCCGTCTCCAAGGCGCTGATGCTCAAAAAGCTCGGGCGTAGAGCTGCTCTTTACGAGCACGGCAATTATTTCTACGACTATTTCGAGAAGTTCGAGAATAACGACCAGATGTCCGCCTACGATCTTTACGCAGTCGGGCTTGGGGTTATCGAAACCGCCGAGGCGGGCGACCAGTATCAGGATGGCTTCGGCGTACTCTCCGATGCCCAGCGCAAAGACCCGACCTTCCTGCCCGTGACCGTCAAGATTGCGGAATCCTACACCGAGAAATATCAGTACGGCGATGCGGAATCGGAGTTCAACGACGCGCTCATGCTCAACCCCCGCAGCGTCGCCGCCCATGTGGGGCTTGCCGCTCTCGATATCAACAAGAGAGACTTCGAACAGTCGGAGTTCCACGCCAAACTCGCACTTGAGATAAACCCGGAATGCGCCGACGCCTATCTCGTTCTCGGCCTTCTCGATTTTATCGACGAGCATCCGGCCGACGCTCTGGTGCAAATAAATATGGCTCTTGAAATCAACCCGAATCATGTCGATGCCGTGGCAACGCAGGCGGCTCTCGCGTGGCTTAAGGGTGATAAGGATTTATATAAGAAAGCCGACGAAAAGCTGCACGCTCTTTATGCTTCGCTGCCGGTCAAGGATGATGCGGAGCGCGAGGCGGTGAAGAAAGCGGCGGACGCGCGCCTGTGTCTGGAAATCTCCGACGCCCTCTCTAACTCGCACCGTATCGAGAAGTCGCTCGAATGGGCACGCCGAGCGGTGGAGGCTGATCCTGAAAACGGGGCAGCCCTGACCCAACTCGCGATAACGCTGCTCCGCAACGGCCTTGACGACGAGGCGAAGCCTGTCCTCGAAAAAGCCTTCGAGAAGGACGAATTCAATGTATGGATCTATAATCTCAAGCAGCTTTCTGAGCGTGATAATCTTTACAAACGCCACGAGACACAGCGTTTTTCCGTCAAGCTTTACGAGAAGGAAGACCCGCTCCTCTGGACTTATGCGGACGGGCTCTTCGACCGGCAGATCGTAAAATGCGAAAACCTTTTCGGCTATCATGTGGGCAAGGAAAAGATAAAGCTCTCCATGCTCAAGAGTCATGCCGATTTTTCGGCCCGCGTTACCGGCCTGCCGCAGCTTGACGCGAGCGGCGCGACCTTCGGTCCTTTTGTCGCTCTTGTAAGCCCCTTGGCTTTCAAAAAACGCGGATATTATATCAACTGGGAGTCAGTCTCGCTCCACGAAATAGCCCACGTCGTCACCCTTAAGGGATCGAACTATCGCATCCCGCGCTGGCTCACAGAGGGTATGAGTGTCTACACCGAGGGCTGGATCACCAGCCAGTGGGACGTGCCGTTCGCAACCATGATCGCCCACGGGATGTACCCCGACATCCGCACCTGGAACCGGCAGTTCCACCGCCCGCAATATGGGTGGGAGGTCCCGGCGGCCTATCATGCGGCGGGCAAGTTTGTAGAGTGGTTTGCCGAAGATTTCGGAGCCGATGCTTTGCGCAACCTCGTCAAGCTTTATGGGGAAGGGTTGAGCACGGAGGAGGTTTTCAAAAAAGCGGTATCCAAGGACTGCGGCGAGATGAACAAGTGGCTGAAAGATAAACTCATTGCTTACGGAAAGAACCTGCAGGCACCGGTAATCGAGAATCCGGGGGAACAGGAAGAGCTTGAGAAAAAATACGCAGGTGGCGACAAGGATGTGACCACCGCGCTGAGGCTCCTCAGAATATACAAGATGACAAATCCAAAGAAAACCGAGGAGTTTGCCCGGGAGATTATCGCCAAATTAAACGACTATAAAGCTGCTGGTGAGACCGAATCTTTCAAGCGCTGCATGGGTGAGGCCCTGACTATTATTGCGCAGATTCACATGAACGGCGAGGATATGGCCAACGCGAAAGAAAGACTGGCTTTCGCTATAGATGTGGCGCCTGATTTTGCGGAATCATATTACCTTCTCGCCATGATTAACAAGGAGGAGGGGGCGACCGACAAAGCCGCGTCCCTCTTTGCCAAAGCCATCGAAAAATATCCTCGCTTCGTGAACGACATGCCGGGCGGTAATCCTTACATGAACCTATCCGACATATATGATTCTGCCGGGAAAACCGATGATGCGATCAAGGTTATCGAAAGCTACTGCAATATCCGCCGCGACGACCCGGAAGGATACCGCAAGCTTATTGCTCTATATGTGAAAGTGGACAGGGTCAAGGATGCGATCGCCGCCTACCCCAAGCTTTTCGCCGTCGACCCGTATGTCGCGAAGGATCACACCGAATATGCCGACCTTCTCAAGAAGGACGGTCAGGAAGCGAAAGCTGCGGTCGAGTTGAAACTTGTAGCCTTCTGCGAGGATGGTGAGAATGCCGCCGGCCAGGGAGGTAAGGTTGTCACCAACGAAGCCATTGAGGATGCACCAGACGCCGCTCCTGACGCTGCGGGGGAGGGCGGGGAACCGAAGGATGAAGGCGAGAAAATCGACCCGCGCCTCAAGGATTTCCTCGACGGCCTCTGATTTATCGAAAGAAAAAGAGACGTTATTATAATTTACATTTATAGACTATACTAGCGGGACATTATGCCGATTACAGAACTGCATCATCCGTCACATCACCGGTCATGGATAGAGATAGACCTCTCCTCAATTGAGGATAACGTTGCCAGCTTCCGGGAGTTGGCCGGGAAAAACTGCGCCGTTATGCCATGCATCAAGGCCGACGCCTACGGCCATGGCGCGGTTGCTGTAGCTTTTGCCACTATCAGCGCCGGAGCAGAGCGGCTTGTTGTGGCTACCTGTCAGGAAGGCGAAGAGTTGCGCTGCGCCGGTATTACCGTTCCTGTTCATATTCTTGGCGCCTCACTTCCAGAAGAAGTCCCGAATGCCATCGCCAACAATCTGACCCTCAGTATTCATGAAATCGAACTGGCCCGGCTTGTCAGCCTTGAGGCGGTAAAGCATGGACAGGTCGCCCCGCTGCATCTGAAAATTGATACCGGCATGGGACGTCTGGGCATTCTTCCCGAAGATGCAGCAGCCGAAGCAGCCGA
>JAFGWW010000381.1 GCA_016936955.1 Planctomycetota bacterium
CAACGAGATCCTCGACCTCTTCCGCGAACTCCGCGCCGAGGGGCGCACGGTTATCATGGTAACCCACAACCCCGAGTACGAGCGCGAGGTTGACCGCATGGTTGTCCTTCACGACGGGAATGTATCTATCGACAAGGTCTGTGAGAACGGAGCGCCCCATGAGGTTTAGCCGCACGGTGGCCATCTCCATGGCCGACCTTTCCCACCACGCCTTCCGCTCCTTCCTCACCGCCCTCGGCGTCGTCTTCGGCGTGGGCGCGGTGGTTGCGATGATGGCTATCAGCGAAGGGGCGCGGCAGGAATCTCTCAAACAGATCGAAGCCCTCGGCATCGACAACGTGGTCGTCCGTTCCGTCAAGCCCACCTCCGGTGACTCGCTCAACAGCGGCAGCGAGTGGTCGGCCATGGAGTACGGCATAACGGCCAACGATATCCTCCACATCGGCAAGGTCTTCGAGAACGTCAAGGACCTCGTTCCCGTGCGCGACATGCGCATAAACATCTTCGCCCAGAAAGCCCTCACCAATATCCACCTTTTCGCCACCACGCCGGATTTCCTGACCCTCAGCCGCAGCCGTCTGCTTGGTAGCCGCAGCCGCTTTTTCTCCGACCTCGACGGCGACAAGGTAAACCCCGTCTGCGTTATCGGCAAGGACGCGGCGTGGCAGCTTTTCCGTTACGAAGACCCTATCGGCAAGGATATCAAGATCGGCGAGGCAGTCTTCAGGGTTGTCGGGGTTATGGAAAACCCTTATTCGGTCAAGATGCTCGGCGGTTACGACCTCAACAATCAGATGCTTATCCATATCAAGACCGGCAACGCCGTCTTCGGCAAGACCGCCCGCAAGCGCACCGCCGGCGCCATGGAGACGGTCAAGGTGGAGGCGGATTTCCTTTACGTCAAGGTGCAGAACCTCGACCTGATTGAGAACACGGCCGAGCGTCTCAAGTCATATCTCGACAGCACCCACAAAAGTGGCGACTTCGAGATCGAACTCCCTTACGACCTGTTGAAGCAAAAAGAAAAGCAGCAATGGATCTACTCCATCGTCCTCGGCTCCATCGCCGCCATCTCGCTTCTGGTGGGCGGAATCGGGATCATGAATATCATGACCGCCAACGTCTATGAACGCACCAAGGAAATAGGAACCCGCCGCGCCCTCGGGGCGAAGAAAAACGATATCCTTCTCCAGTTCCTCGTGGAGGCCGTCCTCCTCACCACCATCGGCGGCCTAATCGGCGTTGCCATCGGCTACGGCCTCGCTGAAGCGGTCCACCAGTTTGCCGGAATGCTTACCTGCGTCACCCTCGTCTCGGTCATGGTCTCGGTCGGGGTGAGTGCCGCCGTAGGCGTCGCCTTCGGCACCTACCCCGCGTGGAAAGCCGCCAACCTCGACCCGATCACCGCCCTGCGCACCGAGTAATTTCCACACACCACTTTTCCGTTTGTGCTGAGCTTGTCGAAGTATGAATGGAAAATACGGAATACCGTTCATGCACCGACAGGCTCAGGACGAACGGGGCTGCTTTATAAGTTAAGCATCTGCCATATCGAAAACATCCCGCCCATTGTCATTCTGAACGAAGTGAAGAATCTGTTTATAACTTCATGGCGCAACTAGGTGAAATAGATCCTTCGCTGCGCTCAGGATCACATTTTCCATGTAAGTCTGTTCCTGCACGATTGCCTGCGCGCCTCATGCAAAGAAAACGGCGGCGGACTTCTGTCCGCCGCGATATATATTCTACTTCCGTCCGTTGTCTGGACGGATGCTATATCACTACTTATTTACCGCCGCATCATTCGGTTCATGTCATCTTGTCGATAGCGAGCAGGAACCCGAGTTCTTCCATAGCCTTCACTTCATTGATGTCGTCGATGCCCTGCGGTTCGCGGATGCGGCTCTTGCTCATGTGATGCTGGATGCTCATCATCATCCCCGACTTGGCCGGATGCAGGTGCGCCTTGTGGTAATGATGATGGTGGTGGTACTTGCGCATCATTGATGATTCCTCGAGCTCCACCCCCTCGCTATGCCCAAGGAATTTCATGTTTGAAAGCATGGCAATCTCCTTTGCTCATAGCATGACTTGTCTGCCTCACCTGCTTGAAACCTACAACGAAACCGGGATGGAGCAAATTGATATAAAATATAAATAAGCAAAATTCATGCGCCGCGCGCAGTTGGTAAACCCCCTTTACTCTGCCTTAAAATTATAAGCGGAATGTGTTCTGATTGCGTACATGGCGCGTACAGTTGTTAATCGGGTCACGGTTCATGCAGTATTGCTTTCTCCTTCACATCCAGACAGGCTTACGGTTATTTCGCCCTTTTTTCCTCAACGGTTTAAGTTGACATTCATGGGTGTTCATTTTCGCTTGACAGGTTAACTTGGTTGTAACAAGATGGAGACGAAATTAAGCCCCCTTTCCCTCGCGCGGAAAGTTGGGGCGAATGGTCGGGCAAAACCATGGAGCATTTTTGTTACTGAAAGACATGACCCCGCAGCTCGTTAATCGGGCCATTGAAATTTACATGGAGCACGCCTACGACGACGACGCGTTGCGTGAGGCGCACATGGTTCGTTTTGATCCCGAATCCTGCAACGGTTCTATTCTCTGCCGGTTCGAGCGGGAGGACGCCAAGCTCAAGGCCTATCATCTCCGCCTCGGCTGCCAGCATTACCCGCACATGAAGCTCGCCCTCTGGGAGGCCTATTACCGCGACGAGTATGTCTTCGCCGTTGACCGCCACGACGGTTTCGACTTCAACAAAACCGGCCCCGACTACGAAGCATGGCTCGGCATCAAGAGCCGCAATTTCGTGATCAAGGACAAGATCGAAAAAGCGTGGTACGAGGAAGGCATCCCCACCCTCCGCAGCCTGAAGGAAGAGCGGATGAGCAGGTCGGATATCCTCCGCGCCTTCTCGGGCCACCGGGTTCTGGTTGTGGACAACGACGCCGACGCGGGGGCGATTATACAGATGATCCTCATGAGCGAGGGCTACGGCTGCCGCTGGGCCGGAAGCCTCAAGGAGACGCTGGAGCTTCTCGACGACCCCGATTTCCTCAGCTCCTGCGGCATGGCGCTGGTCGACGTCATGCTCACCGACGGCAGCGGCATGGAGGTTATCAAACACCTCCGCGCCCGCCCCGAAACCCAGCAGATCCCCATCGCCCTCACCTCCGCCATGTCCGGCCGCGACATCGACATGACCAACGCCGACGGCTACCTCCAGAAACCCTATTCCGCCGAAGACCTCCGCGACCTCGTGCAGCTCCTCGTGCGCAAAAAATACGACGGCCACGACAGCCTGCTCGAGGATTTGAGGTAGGATGACCTTTCTGTATAATCAATATTTAGGTGGTTTTTGGTCTGGCGCAAGCGCTCTTTCCTGTTGCACCTACCGACATATATTCCTACCATATACGACAGCAGGCGGACAGGGATAAGGGCTGAGTAAAATCAAGCGTTAGCCCCCATTTCTTGCGCTGAAGCACATTGATGTAAACGTCGGTGCCTCCCGCAGATGCGTGCTTCTGGATATTACTATTGGGTCTGTATCGATGTTGCTGACATTTGTCTTATAAGGGATAGTAGCTTATCATGGCTGATACCAAAAATGATGACCAGAAATCTTGCGGTAACGGTGAAAAGGGTAATCGTAGATCGCACAGGGTAGATCCAACTGGGATGCACCTTCTTTCCATATTGTGGTGTGTTGCCGGTGCCGTTGGAATTGTTATGGGGCTATTCGGGATCATGCTAGCTGCGGAAGTTCTTGTTTTCTCTCGTTGGCGAGACGTAAGTACCGTTATCTTCTTTCTTGTTTGTGGAGTATTTGGTTTCATCTACTGGCGGGCCGGTTATGGTATTTTTAAAAAGACAATCACAGGTCACAGATATGCCATAATTGCATGTTATGCCATGATGATAAAGATTCCTATTGGAACTTTGATAGGGTATCTTGCACTTAAACACTTGAAAGCTAACGAGTCATTCTATGCAAGAGCAGAAAGAAAATCCTGGGGTAAGGCAAGAACTATCTCTTGTTGCCTTCTTGGCGTGTTATTCTTTGGGTACATTGCAGTAGATCTTACATTGAGAGTGCAGAAGAAAGCAAAGGATGAGGCAGAAGAAAAGAATTGGTGGAAAAGGAAAGAAGCATCTGAGTTAGCAGAAAGACATGATGTATGGCAACTTCATAAGAAATATGTTAAGGAAAAGATTGAGAATCCGGACTCAGCTATCTTTCCGAAGGAAGGAAGCGAGATTGATGTAAAAAAGGCGGCAAGAGAAGACCGATCTTTTTGGCGTATTTGGGGGTGGGTTGATACCGTAGATGAAGAAGGTAACAAGAAAAGGACTAAGTATCATATGATTATTGGCGGGAGGGCATCTGGATTCAAATTTGACTCTTATATTGAACAGAAGAGTCTTAATGAGGACAGCTTGACTCCTGATATCTCTACTGGAGAGAAATAGAATATAGTGTGCATCCATGGGTGACCCCGACGTTTATGTCGGGGCAGCGTAGCTGCAAGAACTCTTTCCGACTGCACAACCCGACATGTACGCCTGCCATATACGACAGCAGGAGAGCAGGGATAGAGACCGAATAAGTTCAGCCTCTAGCCGTCATTTCCGGTGCAGGAACACACCGACGTAAACGTCGCCCTATCCGTCACCCGCCCCCTTACCTGTAAAGCCAGCTCCCGGCGTCGGTGTCCTTGGCTTTGGATATGGGCAGCTTGTCGAAGAGAATGGTGGCGCTGTGTCCGTCGGCAAAGGCCACGTTAAGCGCCTTGCCGTCACTGTGCCGCGGGGGAACTTGGGCAAGCTTCCGCCACATGTAATCCTGGTTGGTTCCATAAGTCAGGCGGGAAGATGAGGCCGATGTATCGGTCGAGGTATTCCCCATCATGTCCATCATCATGATCGACATTGAGGGCCTGGCGATGCCAGTAATCTTCTTCGCGTGGAATTCCCCCGTGTAGTAATCGGATGTCCGCCAGGAGAGAAGGTTGCTGTTGAAGCCAATCCCGAGCATGGTGTAGTTGGAGGCGTAGTAGTTGCTGGAGATGTTGGTGGCAAGATATTCCCAGGTGTCTCCCTTGAGACGCGGGCAACTGAAAAAGGTTTTGCCGGGGTAATAGCTATGCCCGCCATATGTCAGCTTTTTCTTATATTTGAGACGGCCCGTATTGTTGCCCGGATAGGCGTAGGGCATCAGCAGATCCTGCCAGAAGCAGCGGTTGTCGCCAAAGGCAATATTATAACGACCGGTCTGGAATACCCCGTGGTTGTCATTGCAGTATTCCTGCTGGTATTGCGCAAGTTGCCGCATCTGGTTGAGGCACTCAACGTCGTGGGCCATGCCAATGGCCTTGTTGAGCGCTGGCAGAAGGAAGCTCGCCAGAAGGGTCAGCACCGCCACCACCACCAACAGCTCCACCAGCGTAAACCCCACAATCGCAGCACAACCATTTTTCCCGGCATGACGTTTCATGACAATACTCCTTCCCAGAACTCGCACCAAATGCCTTCCCGATCATACGCAACCCGGAATCTCACCGATCTACTCTGGATTTGTCCGGCTGCCTTGGCGCTTGAGGAAGGGCATTCTTGTTGCATGCCAACAATGATGGGTGGAGTTGAGTAAGGCACCGGATAACTCTGTACTTTCACGTACCGACCGCAGGGCAAATTCATCCATAAATCGGTAACGTTCTTAATTAATATACAAAATTTCCCGCCGCCCGTCAATAATAACCTGAAAATTCCGGGGAAATAAATCGCTTTGCCACGAACCACGCCGGGCAAAACCATAGCCATACCTTGCGCTATTCGACGCGATAGCGCCCGCTGGCGAGGGACCATGAGGGGTTGTTGCTGAGGTTTTTCACATTCCAGTCGTCGTTGAAAGCGGTTTCGTCAATGGCGAGGTTGCCGGTTCCGTAATAGCGCAGCTGGGCGGCGTGGCCGTCGCCTGCAAGAATATTATGCCAGCTCTCCAGATGGCGCGGAATCTGGCTGCGTTCATACTGGTTGCGCCAGATATAGCGCGGCAGTTCATAATAGAACTGGGCCGCAGAATTGGAGATGTCGTTCCGCCCGCTGGCGCCGAAAAATATGGGGTCGTGGCTCGGCTCGCGGGCCTTGTCTGCGCGGTAGGCGGAGAAGAACTTCTGCTGGCCGTCATTGTAGGTTGCCCCGGCGTGGGCGTTCCACTGGTAGCCCAGAGTGACCTTGCCGTTGCCGGTAAAGCCCCAGTAAACATGGGAGCGGTTGGTCCATAAGGCGGTGTCCACGTTGCGCACCCCCTGGTCGCGGTCATCCGCCGGGCATTCCCAGATATGCTTGTCATCCACGTAACGCACCTCCGACCAGCTCCCGCCTCCAAGCAGGCCGTAGGTGGTCTGGTTGGTCTGGGAGAGGGCCGGGAAGGCGTCGTTATAATCTGCTGCATAAAAGCAGACTGTCAGACCGTTCTGTTTCAGATTGCTGAGGCAGGCCGAGCTGCGGGCCGAGGCGAGGGCCGTGCCCAGCGCCGGCAGCAACAGTCCGGCAAGGATGCTGATAATGGCAATCACCACCAGAAGCTCGACCAGCGTAAAAGCGCTCTTCGCTCTCATGATCTTCTCTTCAATTCCGGGACACAGCCTGACCGACAACAACCCTAATTATATACCACCCTGCCGCATTCCGGAAAATATATTTTCCCGCAAAAATCGCAGACCGCAGGCGATGTGTTAGGAGAGGGGGGGCAGGAAAGGGGCGGGGATTACGATGAAACAATCAGCATCTCTAATAATAATTGCTCTTGATTCCCGCCTGGCTGGGTTCGAGTCCGGCTTTGACCAGATGGGTCATCGAACCCATTCCGATACATCTCGGCGTTGCCGTGCCTTCTTCCCGTTCGTCAAAGAGAATCTCCGTTACCGAGGTGGTGTGAAGAAAGAAGCCGGCCCACATCGCCGTTACCGGAACGTGCAGGAGGACCGAGAGCCAGGTGAGGCCGAAACCGCCGTGGCAGAAGAGGGCGACCTTATCCTCATTTCTTTTTTCAACCCGGTAAACCCCGCCTTCCCGCACGTAACCCAGGCCCGCGAGAAAACGGTCAGACTCCACCTGTATGCGTGCGAGTTCCTTGTGCAGGTCGTCATACTCATCCTGCGTCATGATTTCTTTCAGGGATTCGACGTCCGCGCGGTCGTCACCCAGCAGATGCCCGTGCACATCCCAAGCCATATGCCCTATCGATTTTATACGCAGGTCAAGCTCCCTCGCCCAATCCTGAACCATGACCGGCACGCCGATAAGCTTGGCTGTATATTCGGCGGTTGCTTTCGCGCGCCCCATTGAGCTTGCGAATATTTTGTCAATCCCCACTCCCGACAGATGCGCGGCGAGGGCGCTTGCTTCCTGCTGCCCCCTGGGGGTAAGGTTATCTATGGAATAGTCGGGGTCGCCATGGCGTATAAGCAGAATTCTCACAGCACGTCCTTTCAGAAACTGTCTGTGGGGTATTCTAGACCCGGATATGGATAAATAAAGTGATTCTGTTTTATTTTTTTGGAAAAATAAACCTCGGGTGGCACCGACGTTTACGTCGGTGTGCTTCAGCACAAGAAAACATTTCCCCTGAAGCTATCCCCGTCTTGTTGTTTATTGTGATTCCCTGCTGGAATATATGGTAGTTTGAAATGACATGCCTGGCAAGGAGGAAAGAGCTCTTGCAGCTACGCTGC
>JAFGWW010000382.1 GCA_016936955.1 Planctomycetota bacterium
GGATTATTCAGGCTATCCCGACTGCCGCCCGGAGTATATCAAAGCTTACGAAAAGATGGCTGCCCTCGCCACCAAGGCCGGGGTGGAAGGCAGGCCGGTTAAAATTCACACGCCCCTGATAGACCTGACCAAAGCGGGAATAATTAAGAAAGGCCATGCCCTCGGCGTCGATTACAGCCTGACCCACTCATGCTACGATCCGTCCGAAAACAGCCTCGCCTGCGGACGCTGCGACAGCTGCATACTGAGAAAAAAAGGGTTCGCGGAAGCCGGAATTCCCGACCCCACCATATACGCGCCCCAGCCATAATACAGGAGAAGGGGTCAGATGAATACGACGGAACCGCTGATCAGGATTGCCAGGAAAGCCAACGTAATCAACGCATATCAGTACGTCAACACCGATTGCCGCGAGGCCTCGATCCCGCACAGCATACGCATCTTCCTCCGCGACAGACCGGCATCGTCGCTGGGAAAGACCATCCACAACCAGCACACGATGGTCATCAACCTGCAGACCCCCGGCAAGGCCCTGATCGACCGCGAACAGGTCTTGCTCAACCCCGGGCAGGCGCTCCTCATCTTTCCGGGACAACTCCATGATTACGCCAATGTCAAACAGGAAAACATCTACTGGCTCTTCATCGGTTTCCTTCTCGACAGTAACACCGAATACCTCCCACTACTCAACAACCCGGTGACATTCTCGGAGGAGATTTCCCGCGACCTGCAGTCCATCATCTCATCCTACTACAGAAGCTTCGACGTGAAAGCGCCCAAGACCAAGGACGAAATGCAGATTGCCATGAGGCTGAAACTGATTCTCGAGCAACTACTCCAGATCCGGATCGCCCAGCTTATCTCGCTTGGGAATAGCGAGGCGGGCAAATACACAAACGGCACCGCCTTCCCCATGATTCAGAAAACCTGCGATTTTATCAGCAAGCACCTATCCTCCTCCCTCTCGATTGAGATGATCGCCAGCGCCATCCATGTCTCACCCGGACACCTGCGCAACGAGTTCCAGCGCCGCCTCGGGTGCAGTCTGGGCAAATACATTCGCTATATGAAAATGCACAACGCCTGCATCCTTATGGACACGACAGAGCTGCCCATCGCGGAAATAGGCCTGCGCTGCGGGTACGGTTCAATCTATGCTTTCAGCCGCGCTTTCAAGAAAGAGAAAGGCATCTCCCCCAGCGAATACCGCTCAACCTATTGCCCGGTAAAGTGACACCACCTTGCTCTCACCGCAAGGCTGCCCATGTTTCGGTTAAACACACCAACCTCGGCAGCAACCGCCACACCAAAAGCAGATAAACACCTAACAGCAAACAACTTAAACATAAACAAAGATCACCGTCCAAAGGGCCCACAAAAACGCTCCAGTTTCAACTGTGTGCATTACGGTTAAACCAAAGTGCATTCCAGCTATTCCCAAACAGCACCTCATCGTGTATGCTAACCCTATGTAAATCATGGGAGTATGGTTCTTGCTACCAATATTCGAAAAGTATGGGCAGGGTCGGAATGAGTGAGATTCGCTGCGGTTCAGACATCAGCTTTAAGAGTGAATATCGCGCCTTCACGATAGTGGAGTTGCTTGTTGTGATTTCAATCATAACCATCCTCGCTGCAATACTGCTGCCTGCGCTGAAAACCGCTGTTTCAAAAGCCCGCGACCTGAACTGCCTGAACAACCAGAAGCAGACCGGCTTCGGCGTACAGATGTATCTCGGTGAAGAAAGCGGCTACATGCCGTACAAGGCTGGCAATGCCCAAGACATGAAATACGATCACGGCAAGGGGTTGCTCAAGAAAGGTTGCTATATCGAGGACGTGCGCATCCTGTGGTGTGGCAACGAAAGCACCCCAACCCGGCAATCGGCCTCCAGGCATCATTACAGCGGCATGGCAAATTTCGCGAAAACCCCTCCCCCGCACAACAGCGAAACCGACGTCTGGTATCGCTACGCCAGAACGCAGGACAGCATACAGGACATGCCGACGGAAAAGATTTCTCATATAAGCAAGCCTTCCCGCACCGGCCTTTTCATGTGCGCTGGTCTCGGCGGCAACAGGATCTTATGGAGCCAACTACACGACGGGAGGGGATTCGCCCTCTCCATGGTTGACGGAAGCCAGGTGTGGTATGACTTTCAGGTCTGCCTTCCGGTCTCGGCGTGGAATACAGGATCTTATTACCATTGCAAGAAACCCATAAATGCACTCAACTATGCGGTGGGTAGATATAACGACGCTCATTAGGCGAGCACCACGGTTAGGGAACTGGCAGGAGAATGAAGAATAATGCTTAAAGCTGAATCAAGAGCATTCACCCTTGTCGAACTGCTGGTAGTGGTTTCCATAATCACAGTTCTTGCCGCCCTGCTTCTCCCCGCACTACAGAGCACGCTCGACATCAGCCGTAAAATCACCTGCGCTTCCAGCCTGCGGCAGATAGAGATGGGTACTCTGGAATACACCGAGGACAACCGGGGAACCTTCCCGTGCTACAAGGACAACAGCACGAGCTGGCCTTATGTCTTCGGCGACTGGGGCATAGACAAAACCAATTTCTACAGGGATTACCTCCCCCATCCGAAGCTGTATTACTGTCCGGTAGCCCTCATGGAATCGGCCGCGGCCAGGACAAGGCTTGAGGCCATGCCCGAGATCGCAACCTCACTCGGCGACTGGACCCAAAGCATATCCTACTGTTATTTCTTCGGCGAAGACTGCTGGTACGGCGGCAACAAACGACAAGGCAAAATACGCATCTCGGAAGTAACGGCTCCGTCGCGCTCGACCGTAATTGCGGACTGCATGCGCTTCGGTACATCTTCACCCTACACTATCTCGGCGACCACCTCATCGTGGAACCACAAGGGCGACCTGCTCGACACTATCGGCGGCAACATGGCCTATGTCGACGGGCATGTAAAGTGGATGCAGGGCTTCGGCGAACTGCTCCAACACAGGCAGAAGATGAAGAATAACGACAGCAAATCATACGCTGCGGAACAGCCGCACGATTTATAAACAGCGTGCATCCGCAAAGAATGCGGAAAAGAGGTCGGATATGACTCGAAGCGCAAAATCTGAAAGCGCATTCACCCTGGTCGAATTGCTGGTGGTCATCGCAATAATTACCATTCTTGCAGGCCTTCTTCTTCCCGCCCTGCAGAACGCCGTCGAATCGGCAAGGCAGATCGCCTGCTGCAGCAACCTCAAGCAAACCGGGCAGGCTGTAGCCGTCTACATCAGTGACGACATATATTTTCCGCGCGGCTGGGACGAGGTCGACCGCTGGTGGAACAAGGGACGCCCAATCCCCAGCAACCTCGGTTATGACGACATGCCCAGCGAGCAGTATTACCGCTGGAACGCTCCCACTGTTCTGAATTGCCCCTCCTCGCAGTACGACACTCCGGCAACCGGCAGTGGCTCGAATTACTGCGACTACGGCGCCAACAAGGGGATTTTCCGAAGCAGCTCCATGACTCCGAAAGCGCGCAAGGTTACCGAAGTCCCGACGCCGGGGCAGAAGGTGCTGGTCATGGATTTCAAAAAGCTGCAAGGCAGCGACGGTTACTGGTGCCTCTGCACGGGATGGGAGTACAGGGTAACCAACGCCAACCACACGAGGATATGGACCGACCGCCACATGGGGCAGTTCAATATCCTGTGGGCAGATTTCCATGTCTCAAGCAGGGTCATGGGCGACCTTGAAGACAAGAAAAATTTCCGCACCGGCGACATGTCAGGTTGAAACCGGCACGGTAATGCACTCCGCATATCGATTACCTTTTATTCTCGTAAGGATGAATACCCACATGAAAGCAAAGACGGAACACCACAAGGACAGGAGAAACAAGATGAGATTTACCGGTTTTTACGCAACGCTGTGCGCTTCGCTGATCTGCCTTTCCGCATTCGGGCAGGACGCCCCCGTAAACGTGAATATCCCGCACCTCAAAGAACCCCCGAAAATAGACGGCGTGCTTGATGAATGGAGCGGATACCAGCCGATAGCCATGAGCCGCCCGAACGTGGACGACCTCCGCGTGGAAAAGGCTTGTCTGGGCTGGGATAAGGATAACATCTATCTCGCGGTCAGCGTAAGCGACAAGAAAGTTGTCAACTCCAACCCTTACGAAAAGCTGCAGCTCGGCGACTCGGTTGATTTCAGGATAGCGAAGGATCACGGCTCCAAAGCCTTCCGCATTATTCTCGCGCCCAGCTCGAATCTGTACAACAGCAAACCGGCTTTCGCCATGCACAAGCCTGACGGCAGCCTCATCACCAGCCCCGGCAAGAACGACGAATCGGGAATCCGCTGGGCGGTGGCAGTGAACACAGAGGCAAGCAACTGGAGCGTGGAGGCCGCAATTCCAGCAAAGCTTCTCGGCATAGAACCCAAGCTTGATGCAACCGCACCCTTTGTAATCACAGTATGGGACAGGGATGATCCGGACAAGGACGAGTGGAAGCAGTGGTGGAAGCGCAGCGAAAGCTCAAATCAGAAAGCACAGGTATCGGCGTGGCCCCTCATGGTGATGGCCGAGGACGTTCCCCTTCAGAAAGAGACCGAGGCTGCGAAAGAGGCACAGCAACCGGCACAGGGCACCGCCAAGAGCAAGAAGATCTCGCTTAGCGTTCCCCGCCACAAGCCCTGCAATATCTTTGACGCAACCAAGCCGGTCAAACTCGACCTCTCGATAAAGAGCGGCTTCTCCGGAAAAGGCGAACTAAAGATGGACGTAACCAACTTTTTCGGCAAGACCGTCAAGTCGGAAACCATCCCGGTTGAGCTCCCCCTTAAAGACAGCATGCCCCTCCCCCTCGACAATCTCGGCAAGGGATATTTCGAGGTAAACCTCTCCCTCAAGGCGGAAAACGATAAGGGGGAGACCGCCGAAGGCTCTGACAAGATCTGCCTCGGTGTGGCTGACATCACCCACCGCACGGCCGAGGAGGTACGCAAGGGCAACTACCGCTTCGGCATGAAAATGTCGTACCTAACCAAGGCCTGGTGGCACGGCAACGCCGAATGGGACGAGCGCGAGGTTACTACCGCACTCTGCGAACTCGGCATGCAGTGGACCCGCGTCCTCATGCAGCAGACCTCCGAACTCGGTACAGTCGAGATGCTCAAAGATTTCCCGATGAACGCAATCATCAAGGTCGAACGTTTCCCGAAGGAACTCTATGACGAGGAAACCTACGGCCCCATGAAAGAGTGGGAAGTAAAGTACGGCAAGGGCGCATGGGTGCTCAAGACGCTTCCGAAGAAGAAGGAATATCAGGCGTGGCTCAAGAGCGAACTGGATAAAATCCCGGCCAACCAGAACGTATTCGAGATCTGGAACGAGGCATGGGACAAGATGTCGCCCGAGGATCTGGCCAAGGTCTCGCAGTGGATCGCCGAGATTATACTCAAGGACCGCCCCGACGCCATCATCGGGCCCAACCTGATCGGCAGCACCAGCAAGTATGATTACGACTCCAAGTACATCGACGCCGGCGGCATGAAGGGGATGAAGATGGTCGCCCTCCACCCCTACGCCGGTTCGGAAAACCGGCAGTGGATGCGCGACTACAAGAAGTGGCTCCGCGAGCGCCTCGGCCATGACGTCGACATCTATGTAACTGAATACGGTTCCCACTCAACCCCGAAAGGCCCGGCCAAACGTTCCGAGCGCGAACAGGCGCAGCGCGTGGTCCGCCAGTCCCTCGCCCTCTACGCGGAAGGCGTGGCGGCCTTCACGCCCCACTGGGTAGGCCAGCGCGAGCAGAACCCGACTTACCACGAAGACTGGTTCGGCTTCATTCGCCTCAACCACGAGCCAAAGCCCGCCCTCATCGCCCATGCCGTATCCGGGCGCATGATAGACACAAGCCGTTATGTGGGCGACCTCTGGTTCGGCCCCGGCGTGGGCGCCATGCTCTTCGAGCGTAACGGGATCTACACCCTCGCCCTCTGGACTCAGGAAGGCAGCAAGGATATCAAACTCGACGCGGGCGTCGATCAGGTAACGGTTGTCGATATGGAAGGCGCGGAGAAGGTGGTCAAGACAGAAGGCGGCAGCCTTCCCCTTACGGCAAGCCAGGACGTGCTCTATATCGTCGGCCTGAGCCCTACCCTGGAGAAGGTAGCCACGACCGAGCTCAACCCCGACCGCTGGCCCAAGCCAGAAAAGCCCAAGCGCGTCAGCCGCACCATAACCTCCTTTGCCAAGGCTCCGGTAATGGACGGCGACCTCAAGGAGTGGGACGGCATGTTCCAGATCGCAATGATGAACCCCAAGGTAAACGGCGACGATGCCAGCGGCATGACCAGCCTTTCATGGGACGAGAAGAATCTCTACATCGCGGTCGAGATGCGTGACAACGAAGTTCTTAACAAGAAATCCCGCGCCAAGCTTTATCAGCACGACAGCATCGAGCTGTTTGTCAGCACAGAGCCGCGCGACGTCAACCCCGGCTACGGCCCGAACGATTACCAGTTCTTCA
>JAFGWW010000383.1 GCA_016936955.1 Planctomycetota bacterium
CCACAATATCGCCGCCCACGTATGCGCTGATGTTGGGCAGCGCGTAAAGCCGCGCCCCGTGCCCCGCACCGAGGCCAACGTGGGTCGCGCGTACAAGAAGCCCGCGCCGCACGGCGGGAATGAAAGGCGTGCGGGCAATGTTTGTCGGGTCAAGCCCGAGAAGCATGTGGTGCATGGTGGTGTTGCCGCCGGCGGTGAAGTAATACACCTCCCCCGCCGCCGCGCCGACCGCCACGCAGGCTTCGGAAAGGATCTCATCAAGAGCGCCCACCACCAGCGCCTGCATCTCCTCGCGTTCGGCCTTACCCTTACCCGCATGGTCGATACGGCTCACCACATCGTCGCCGTGCAGGGCCTGCGGATTGGTGCGGCTTGCAACAGCGAGCAGCTCGCCGGACGATAGATCAAAAAGCGCGCCCGCAATGGTCGTCGTGCCGATATCATAAGCCATGCCGAGGACGCGCGGGTTTTCCCTGTAGGGTTCGATACCGAGAATCTCGTCGCCATACATCACGGCGGTGATGCGGTAATCGTTGTCGCGGATCAGGGAGGGAAGGATCTGCATAAGCGGCAGGGACGCGCGGGGATACTCATCCATGCCGAGGCCGTTCATTATCCGCCCCATATCGCAGGTCTGGTCTTCGAGGTCGGGGTGGGGAAGTTCGAGCGGCACCGCCTTGACCGCGCCGTCAGCCGTCGCCTCGACGCCGTGGAAATCAGTGATGATAATATTCCGCACCGGCTCGCTGCCGTTGGTATCAATGACAAGATCACACCCCACCTTGACCAAACACGCAAGCCGCCAGCCCGCCTCGATCTCGGCGCGGCTCAAGGGATGTTCGTAGCCCGCGTGCTCCGGCACCGAGCCTTCGATAATCCTCACGCGGCACTTCCCGCACAAGCCCTTGCCCCCGCAACTTGCGGATATCCCAACTCCCGCGCGGTGGCACGCTTCAAGCAGATTCGTCCCGGCCGGGACGGTGATGGATTTTCCGGAAGGCCTGATCTCGACGTGCGGCATTTTTTATTTGTCCGTAAGCAAACTGAACACAAGCGGCGCTTCACGCCGGAACGGCGGTCATGACGGTAGCGTCCGCCACCATCTTAACCTTCTCGTCGGGTTTGAGCACGAGAAAACGCTCCTCGTCCCAGTTTCCTTTTATAAGGTCGGCGAAAAGTCCGGGGTCGCCGTGCTGGCGGTCGAATTTCCAATGGAGCCAATCGGCGCACTCGCGGGTGAAACGGATATCATCCTCCACATCACACACACCCATGTCAACATAGGTGGCGCGGGTGTATTCCTTCATCCAGTTCTGCTCGATCTCCATAAGGTACTCGGCGTTGTCCTCGCCGTACTTCTCCACGTATTCCTTATAGGCAGTATCGAAGCGGAGTTCGCTCGGGGGGATATGGCATTTGTTCCATCCGGGGCTGTACCAGTAGGTGCCCGGATTCTCATCCATATATTTCGCGTAGCGTTCCTTGCTCCCGAGGAGGAGGGTGATGCAGTCGTGGGCGCGGGGCACCGCGATGAGGCAGCGTTTCGCCACAACCCCCTCGATCCCGCGGCTGCATAAACCGTAAAGGAGGACAATAGCGTCGACCGAGTCGAGAGCCTCAACCCGGTCGACAGCTTTCTGCAGTTCAGCGCGCAACTTGTCCGGCTCGTTGTGCAACCCCTGCTCCATGATCTCCACGTGGGCGATATTATCGAGTCCACGGGAGAGCGCCTCGAGTTCGATCTCGAGAACCGCGCAGGCGATTACCCCTAAGCGCAAGCCGGAGCCGTCCATGGTTTACGCTACCAGCGAACAGGCGAGGTCGACGGCCGAGGCGGCGTCGGCGGAGTAGCCGTCCGCGCCGATCTCATTGGCAAAATCCTGGGTGACGGGCGCGCCGCCAATCATGGTCTTGGTCGAGATGCCGGCGGCCTTGACCGCGTCGACCGTCTCCTTCATGGAAGGCATGGTCGTGGTCAGGAGGGCGGACATGCCGATTAGGTCGGCGTTATGCTCCTTGGCGGCGGCGACAAACTGCTCGGCCGTCACGTCGGTGCCGAGGTCGATAACCTCGAAGTTCGCGCCCTTGAGCATCATCGCAACAAGGTTCTTGCCGATGTCGTGGAGGTCGCCCTTTACGGTGCCGATAACCACCTTGAACTCGGGCTTGATGCCGGCGGCGACGAGGACGGGCTCGAGAAGTTCCATGGCGGTCTTCATGGCGCGGGCGGCGATAAGAACCTCGGGCACGAAAATCTCGTTGGCCTTGAACCGGCGGCCCACGTCGTCCATGGCGACGATAAGGGCTTCGAGGATCTGCCCGGCTTCGATCTTCTCGTTGATCGCCTGCTCAACAAGAGCATGCGCGTCTTTCCGCTTACCGGTTTTGATTGATGTTGTCAGATCTTCAAGAATAGCCATTTTCAACTTCTCCTTCGGGCGGCCCCTTGCCGGGGTCCGCGTCCTCACCTGAGTAAACCGGGATATTATCCCGAAACATAATAAACAATCTCTACGCCGCGAAAACCCCCGACTCGATCCTGCGCACAAGCTCCTCCATGCGCCCCTGCTCCGAACCGTTTACAATCAGGGCAAGGCCGGTCTTCCCACGCGCTTCTGACTTCTTCACGCTCCATCCCGCCGGGGAGTAGTCGGCGTAAATAAACCCGCCCTCCACCGGCAGATAACCTTTCGCGCGATAGAGGAACGCGCCGCATTCGTCAATCGCCGCCTTGAGCTTATCCCAATCCACCGGCCTGTCGATCCAGACCGAAGAGCGGGCGTAATTCGGATCGACACACTTGGCGTACTCCCCTTCAAGCTCGCGCTCTTTCGCAAAGGCGAAGAGATCGACGCTGTCGCGGCAATACTCAGTTTCCACAATATCAAGGTCGGGCGAGATATTAAGGAGCTCACGCCGCGTCGCCTCCAGTGCCGCCTTGTCATACAGATCAATCTTGTTGAGCAGCACCTTGTCGGCCGCCTCAACCTGGGCGATAATGTTGGGCAGGGTCTTTATCAGTTTCCTGAAGCTCCCCGGATCGACCACGCTCACGATCGAGCGAAGGCTGTAATGCTCATCCATGCCGGTCTCGGCAAACATCTGCTTTATCACCTTCGGGTTGGCGATGCCGCTGGCCTCGATCACCACGCCCTCGAAATCCCCACCCCCCGCGCTGCGCTGGCGTATCGCGCGGAGCGAACCGATAAAGTCAGTCACCTTGCACTTGCAGAAGATGCTCCCACCCGAGACGCTTACAAGCTCGTTCGCCGGAAGATGAAGGCGTGAGCCGTCCACATCGAGAGGCGAGAATTCATTGACAAGGTACACGATGCGCCTGCCCTTGTACTGCCCGATCAGGTTCTCGAGCAAGGTCGTCTTTCCGCTGCCGAGGAATCCTGTAACAAGAGCGACGGGAATCATGTCTGCAATCCTTATTTCGCCGCGCCGCACTTGGCGGCAACCTTATCTTCAATCGCCTTGACCAATGTGGGCTGGTCGGGAATTATTGAGATGAACTCCGCCTTGCCGTCGATGCAGAGGGTCGGGATATTCGCCACGCCCAGCTTGGTCATATAACCGAGGCCGTCGCGCGTCGTGACCTTGTGCTCCCGCACCGAGACATCCGCACCGAACTTCTCCGCCGCCCTGTTCGCCGCTTCTGTCATGTACTGGCAGGGAGCACAGGTCGCCGAGTCGAGGGTGATGAGGTCGACGATCACCTTGTTTTCGCTGGCATAATCCGGCACCGCGATATCGTCGAAAGCATCTGATGACGGCGCGGCCACTATCGTCCGCGCAACCTCGCGCTTGTATTCGTCATGCACAAGCTCCGCCACCGCTTCCATGTTTTTCGGCGGAACCGCGTAAGGCAGGTCGCACCCCGGAGCCAGCACAAACCCCTTCGACCCCGTCGCCGCGTCAAGACAGCGCAGGGTGTCGATCTTGCTGTCCTGCTCGGTTCCGAGAAGAAGCACGACCGTCAGCTTGAGGTTGCCGCCATAAGACTTGCCGTAATTCTCGGCAAAGCCGCGCAGGAGTTCGAGCGAGATATTCTCGTCGATCGAGACATTGTCGCAGGTGGTCTTGCACATGTTCTCGAGATTTCGGGTCGCGTCGCCGCAGACAAACATCGAGCCCAAGGCGCCCTTCTCGTGGACGTAATCGAAAATCTTGTTTACGTAAGGGCCCACGAATTCGTCAAAGTGGTCGGGAGAGATCTGGCTGGTCATGGGGTCGACGATGGCAACCACGTCGCAGCCCGCCGCGATATACGCCTCGGAAGCCTTTTTGCCAACCTCGGCGCAGAAGTCGATAATCTCCTTCACCTTGTCCTCGTCGTCGAACATGTCGAGGAAGATATCGTTGCCGATAAGGTGGAGGGCGAGGGTGAATGGACCGCAGATCAGGCCGTATAGGGCAACCTCGTC
>JAFGWW010000384.1 GCA_016936955.1 Planctomycetota bacterium
AAATAAAACGGAAAGTGCTTCATGTCGCGCCTCTTTGTTTCCGACCTCGACGGAACGCTGCTGCAACCCGACGCCACCCTCTCGGCTTTCGCGCGGGAGGGGTTGGCCCGGCTTATCTCCGACGGCCTTGCTTTTACCGTGGCCAGCGCGCGCAACATAAATAATATCCAGACCATCCTCGGCGATCTCCCCCTTCAATTCCCGGTGATCGGGCATAACGGGGCGTGCATCTCCGACCTCGCCAATGGTAAGCATATCCTCTACCTGTCCCTCGATTCAGAAATCGCACAAAGCATAATCGAACGGGCGCTTGGAGAAGGGCATTACCCTTTTCTCTCTACCTATGACGGCGTCAGCGATCACCTCTATTACGAGAAGGCCACGAACTACGGAATGGAGTGGTATGTGCGCGACCGTACAGAGGCGCAAGACCCTCGGTTGAAAAAGCTGGACGATATCTATTCCCCCTTGGCTGAAGAAGTGAGTTGTGTTAACTTTGTGGGCAGACATGCGGATTTGCTGTCTCTTGAGCAGTGGCTTGCCGAATCTTTTGCCGGTTCGGTTCGGACCATTTTCTACGAGAATATGTATTGTCCGGGCTGGTGGTGGCTGACGGTTTATCATCCCGAATCATCAAAGGCGCACGCCCTGGGCAAACTTTCTGAGATGACCGGCATCGGGCTGGAGGACATAACTGTCTTCGGTGACGCTATAAACGACGTTCCCATGTTCGAGGTTGCGGGGCGGAGAATTGCGGTAGAGAATGCCGACGAGCACCTGCGCCCTTACGCCGACGAATTTATTGGACCCAACACTGAGGACAGTGTTGTTAAGTATTTGAGCGATTATTCTACATTTAAAGGATGCGGAGAGAGATGAGAAAGATCGAATTTTCCTGGCCTGAAGGCAAGCGCGGCGCATTGACCACGAGTTGGGACGACGGCACCATACATGACCGCCGTCTCGTTGAGATACACAACAAAAACGGCCTCAAGGGTACGTGGAACCTCAATAGCGGTAACTTGGGGCAGACCGGAAATTCATGGCACGACCGCATTCAGCCCGAGGAGGTGACGACCCTTTATGCCGGGCATGAGGTAGCGGTTCACAGCGTCAACCATCCGTGGCTCCAGCGCCAGCCAGACGACGTGATCCTCGCGGAGATTCTTGAGGACAGAAGGGCGCTTGAAGCGCTGGTCGGCTATCCCGTACGCGGCATGGCTTTGCCGTTCGGTTCTTATGACCAGCGGGTTCTGAAAATCCTCGCCGCTGCCGGTATCGTTCATTGCCGCCCCACAACCAGGACAGAATCCTTCGGCCTTCCCGCCGATTTCATGGAGTGGGCAACCACCTGCCACCACAAGGCCGACCTCATGGATCTGTGGGACAAGTTCATAAACTTCCGTTGCAGCGACGGCCTTTTCTATGTGTGGGGCCACAGTTACGAATTCGCCAACGACAACAACTGGGAGCATTTCGAGGAGTTCGCCAAGGTGGCCGGGGCTTATGATAATTGCTGGATGGCGACCAATATGGAGATTTACGATTATGTCACGGCTTATCGTTCATTGCAGTTCTCCGTTGACCTCGGTATGGTGCGCAACACCTCGGCGGTCAAGGTATGGCTGCTGGTCAGCGGCGAGCTCAAGTCGGTCGACTCCGGCGCGGTGGCCGCTCTGTAGGTCGAAGGTTTATTCAATATTAAAGGACGCACCCAATTACGCGGGCGCGTCCTTTTTTGTGTTTTTGGCTGTGGTTGATTACAGGCCCATACTCTTCATGTAATCGAAGCTGGATTTCATGCAGTCGAATGGATCGCGGAAAGTCTGGTCCTGTTCGACGCAGTACCACTCCACTCCCGCCTTGTCGCATGCGGGGAAGATGTGGGGCCAGTCCATGTTGCCTTCGCCGATGGGGGCCATGCGGGTCTCGTTCTTCTCGGCAACCTCCTTGTCCTTGAGGTGGATGATGGGCATCCTGCCGTGGCAGCGTTCGATTATGCGCGCGCAGTTGAAGCCGGCGTGCTCGATCCAGTAGAGGTCGAATTCGAAGAGCAGGTCTTTGGGGCCTTCCTCGATAAGGATATTCTCCACGCAACCGCGCGGGTCGTCGATGCGCTTGAACTCGTGGGAGTGGTTGTGATGGCCGAAGCGGATGCCTGCGCTTTTGAGTTTTTCGATTACCGTCGCGGCGTCGGCGAGCCATTTGCGTGTACCTTCCGCTCCGGGGTATTTGTCGCCCGGAATTCCGCCGATAGCGGCGAAGTCGCAGCCGAGATTCTTGTGGAACTCGATCTCCGCGTCGATGCTGTTCATCAGGTTGTCCCAGTTGCGGTGGGTGGCGATGCACTTGAGGCCGTTGTCGTCGAGCATCTTCTTCGCTTCCTTGGCGCTGATCTCGGGAGTCTCCCCGTTCATGCAGCCCACGGCCGACATCTGCACGGCAGGGTATCCGATTTCGGCGACTTTTTTGAGTGTTTCGGCGAGATCTTTTCCGGTTTTGGTGAAATCCCTGAGGGTAAACATCTGGGCGGCGATTTTACAGCTCATAGTCATTGCTCCCTGTTAAAAATAATGGTCTGAAGAAGTATCCTTTTATATTTACCTATTTTACCGGGATAGCAAGCCAAGGGTGGGAGCTAATTGCCTATAATTTTCAATTTGCTCGAAAATGCAAAATAAAAGAGCAGGCAATGGATTGATTATGTCAAAGACTCCATTAAAATGGCGGCATGAAGAGAGAAGAACTACTTGCCAAGGCCAAATCCCTCCCCCACGACCCCGGCGTCTATATAATGAAAGACGAAAAGGGCACGGAGATATATGTGGGCAAGGCCAAGAGCCTGCGTAAGCGGGTATCCAGTTATTTCCTATCCAAAGACCGCTTGCCCAAAGAGGCGGCCATGATCGAGAACGTGGTCGACTTCGATTATATCGTGACCGACTCCGAGGTGGAGGCGCTGCTGCTGGAGAGCCGCCTGATCAAGGATTTCCAGCCGCGCTATAACATGATGCTCAAGAACAACGAGCAATACCCCATGATTGAGGTGACCATGGGGGAGGACTTCCCGCGCATAATCTCCACCCGCCGCAAGGATAATCCGAAGAGCAAATATTTCGGCCCCTTTATCAGCGGCACCGACGTCAAGATCTGCCTCGCGGTTCTGCAGCGCATCTTCAAGTTCCGCACCTGTTCTCGCAAAATCGACGCCGCCGACAAGCGCCGCAAATATCAGCGAGGCTGCCTCAATTTCCACATCGGCCGCTGCGCCGGGGCGTGCTGCGACAAGATATCAAAAGAAGAATATCGCAAGAGGATAAACTCTGCTTGCCGTTTTCTCTCGGGGCAGAAGAAAGATCTGATCGCCGACCTGCGCAAGGAGATGGACGAGGCCTCGGCAAATCTGCAATTCGAGAGCGCCGCCGCGATCCGCGATATGGTGGACGCTATTGAAACCGTCAACGCCCAGCCAGAGATGGACGAATCCCTCATGCCCGCTGTTCCGGTGTTTGACCCGGAGAAGGGGCTTGAGGCTTTGCAGGAGGCTCTCGGCCTGCCGAAGCGGCCGAGCCGGATAGAGGGGATCGACATCGCCAACCTTCAAGGCAAGGAGACGGTCGGGTCGCTAGTGTATTTCGTGGACGGCGTCCCGTTCAAGGACGGATACCGCCGCTTCAAGATAAAGACCGTCGAGGGGCAGGATGACTTTTCCTCCATCAGCGAGGTGGTCGGCCGTCGTTACGGCAGACTCGTCAAGGAAGGGAAAGAGCTCCCCGATATAATCCTCATCGACGGGGGCAAAGGCCAGCTCGGAGCCGCCGCGCAGGCCCTCGCCGCCGTGGGGGCAAAGCCGATGGCGCTGATGAGCCTTGCCAAAAAGGAGGAGACCCCTTACGTCTACGGCCTTCCCGAACCGCTCAACCTCTCAAGGCGCAATCCAGGCCTCAAGCTCCTCATGTATGTCCGCGACGAATCCCACCGCTTCGCCCAGCACTACCACCATATCCTCCGCCGCAAAGCCATGTTCGGCGAGAAATGAACGTTTATCCCCCTGCTGGCCTTAACTTAAAAAGCCAGATTGAATTGTTTGTGAAAAATTGTTGCGCCGCATCCCATATTGCACAATAATGTTTGGGTCGGGAAAACACAGAGAATATCCATAAAATCCATCATTACCGGGGGAGAATTCATGAGTGCGGATGATCAGGGCAGGAAACCTGCCGAAGGAACGGGTATGCGCAGGAAGAGTTTTACTGCGGAGGGCAAGGCCGGTGCTTCGCCAGTCCGCAGGGTTCGTCCCGCAATGAATAAGAGCGCTGCCGAGCCGGAACTGACCCCGCTTGACGGTAACGAACCGGGTACGATGATGAAAAAATCCGCAGGCAAGGCTTCCTCAACCCTTTGTCCGTGCTGCAGCCAGTCGGTCGGAACTGGCGATGTAATCTGCACAAATTGCGGGTACAACCTGAAAATGGGAACCCAGACGGCGACGTCGGTTCCCGGTGGCGGGAACTCTTACCGCAGGGGGAGTTCGGAAAGCTCTGTCTCCAAGGCGGCAAAGGTGGCGGGCAAGGTTGGCGTGGCCGCAGGTGTTGGCTTTGCCGTGGCTTTTGTGTGCGGCCTGATCTGGGCGGCAATCGCATCCTCCACCGGTTACGAGTTCGGTATTCTTGCGTGGGGCGTGGGTGTGGTAACCGGTTTTGCCGTAACCTGCATGACCCCGGAACGCAGCGGGCGGGTTGGCGTCATTGCGTCTGGACTGGCGGTTTTCGGGATTCTTATCGGTAAGATAATGGTTATTTCCTGGTCGTCCGGAGCCGTTGCCGGCGAGATAATGAAAGACCCCGCTTCCGCCGGAGCCTACAGGTACGGCGTGATTTCAGATATGCTCGCCAATGATGAGATAGATGAAGACATCAAGTTCTATTACGAATTCGAGGTAGGCTTGATTAACGGCAATGCAAGCTTTGAGGATCTCTTGGATAAACAGGAGCAGTTGGGTGAAGAGCAGGAGGCCAAGACCGAAAAACTTGAGGCGGAGATTGAGAACCGGATCAAGGGGCTCAGCCCGGGGAAGAGGCGTGAATATGCCGAAAGGGCGGCCGAGAAGATACTTGCAAAGGTGAGTTACGGAGACATGCTCAAAGCGTCCATGGGCTTCTATGATATTCTCTGGATAGTCTTGGCCGTATGCAGCGCATTCAAGATCGGTGCGGGAATGCAGGATTGAGCTTTCGGCTCCACGGTTGACAATTCGCGCTTTTGATGATTTAATGCAAATCCCCGGTCAGGCGGCCGGGGATTTTTTTGGTTTATGAAATCAGCACGAATATGAAAAAGATCTTTCTTCCTCTTGGACTCGTTATTGCCATGGCGGTCGGAATGCTGTACGCACCGCCCGGATCGTGGCTCTTTAACTGCAAAGGCCACGGTTTCAGCGTGGTTCAGGCGCTGGTGATGGTCATCTTTCTTATCTCCGGTTACAAATTGCGCAGGGAGGAGCTTCGCGGCGCTTCGAAGTTCCTGCCCGCTCTGGGGTTGGCTTTCTGCATTAACCTACTCGTGGCGCCCCTTATCGCTTATGCGGTGGGACGGCTGATGGGAGCGTCGGACGACGTTTATCTGGGACTGGTGGCCATGTCCTGCGTTCCGACTACCCTCTCGTCGTGCATTGTAATTACCCGCACCGCGGGGGGCAACGCGCTGCTTGCCCTGATGATGAATGTCTCTCTCTCGTTCATCGGGGTTTTCGTGCTGCCCTTCACCATAAGCTGGTGCCTCAATACCGGAGCGGCCATTGACATAGACACGCTCTCCCTGTTTCTGAAAATCGCGAAGTTTGTAATCGCTCCCTTACTGGTCGGGGTTGTCCTGCGGCAGGCGCTCAAGGGGTGGAACCACTGGATCCTCGACTACCTTCCCTCCGTGTCGGTTATCCTTACCGTGTGGATGGCAATCAGCAATAATAGCGAAACCCTTTATTCGACCTCTCTGGCGGTCATGCTCAAGGTCGTGGCCATGGCCATGTCGGTGCATATCGCTCTTCTTTTTGTGTCGTGGCTAGGGGGCAGGCTTGCCCGGTTCGAGCGGGGGGATGCAATCGCCCTCACCTTTGTCGCGGCCCAGAAAACCTTGCCCGTGGCGATCACCGTTCTTTACGCCATTGCCGAATCAAACGGCGGGGTCGGGATGCCGGCGATGGCGACGTTGACCTGCGTGGTCTTTCATTTCGGACAGATTATGGGCGATTCCTTTATCGCCTCCTACCTTTCCCGCGGTTCAGCGAATGCCGCGGACAGCAAGGCTTAATAGATGGCAAAGAAGCAGAGGCAGAGAAAACAGGAAGCGCGCGCTCCGAGAATTGCACTGGTGAATCTCGGCTGCGCCAAGAATACGGTTGACTCTGAGGTAGCCCTCGGGGCGCTTTTGGGGGCCGGGTTCGACCTCGCCGTGGATGCGGGCGAAGCTGATCTGATCCTGATTAACACCTGCGGTTTTATCGAGGCCGCCCGGCAGGAATCCCGCTCGGTAATTGACGAGATGCTTGCCCTCAAGGGCGCCGATGGCTGGCCGAAGGTGGTGGCCATGGGGTGCCTCTCCCAGCGTTCGGGAAGCGAGTTGCAGAAAGAGTTCCCCAAGCTTGACGGTATTTTCGGACTTTCGGCATACTCCAACCTCGCCGATCTCTGCGGGAAGATCCTCGCCAAGCCTCTCGGCGTGTGTGGCATCGCCCCCGCCTCTGGCCGCACCATCGCGGAAGGCCCGCGCCTGCTTCTTACCGACGCTTCATATTCGTACCTGCGCATTGCCGACGGTTGTGACAACCGCTGCACTTACTGCGCCATCCCCCTCATTCGCGGGGCCATGCACAGCCGCAAGATAGACGACATCGTCGAGGAAGCAAAAATGCTGACCGGGGAAGGGGAGGTAAAGGAGCTTGACCTCGTCGCGCAGGATACCACATCTTACGGCTCTGACCTTTATGGCGGTTCGCGTCTTGCCGAACTTCTTGAAAGGTTGCTTGCCGAAACCGAGGCCATGCGCATACGCATCCTCTATGCCCATCCGGCCCATCTTGATAATGACGTCATAGCTCTGCTTGCTAAAGAGCCGCGCCTGTGCCGCTATCTCGATCTGCCGGTGCAACATGTGGATAGCCATATCCTGAAGGCAATGAACAGGCACTACTCGCGGGAGGATCTGGAAAATATGCTCGCAAAGCTACGCGCGGAAATTCCCGGCCTTGTGCTCAGAACCAGCCTGATTGTTGGCTTCCCCGGAGAGACGGAAGCCGCTTTCGAGGATCTTCTTGCTTTTGTGCGGAAAGGGCATTTCCAGCACATGGGCGCTTTCGGCTATTCCCCGGAGATGGACACCCCGGCGGCGAAAATGGAGGGGATGGTTCCGGACGACGTGATAGCCGCCCGTTTGGAGGCGATAAACTCGGCGCAGCAGGAGATAGCCTTCAATTGGCTCGATTCCCGCATCGGAAATATTGAAGAAGTGATAATCGACAACCAGGCCGACGAAAACCTCTGGTCAGGGCGCACCGCTTCCGAGGCGCCGGAGGTTGACCCGTGTATTTTGATTCGCGGGGAATTTGTTGCTGGACAAGTATTTAGTGCTTGCCTTAATCTGAGAGAGGGCTATGATATATGGGCAACTCTATCTGAGTAAGGTAGTAACATTACTCAAATGGTATCGTTGTAACCAATCAATATTTGTTTTGTATCAGTAACGTTTTGTGATTTTTACAGACAGACGCATGTGATCCATAGAACTTTTCTGTCTGAGCGGTGGAGATATATTCGTGTCTGACAGCCAAAGGAATCGCAGGACATCATCAACCCGGCAAGTGCCCAAGCGAAAGGGCACCGGCGGGACAGGGCTTAACAAAGCCCAGAATCCGGATGCTGCCCCGGCGGCACCAGTTCCTGCAAAACGCCCAGCCCCTCAGCCCCAGCCCTCAAAAGGTCCGGTTCCCCGTGGAATCAAGAACAAGGGTACTGGCGCTACGGGCATGAATCCGGCTGTTGGCGGGAAAACCGCCGCCGCACCCGCTGTGGGCGGCATGAAGCGTTCGCAGACCCCGGTTCCCCGTAATAACAAAAAAAGCACAACCACCTCCACGGCCCTCAAAAAGGTCGGTTCTGATCGCAAAAAGAGCACCGCATCTTCCGATACCTCCCGGCTTCATGCCGCGAAGGGTGGAGCAAAGAGCGGAAGCGGCCCTGTCGCCAGCAAGAAAAAAGGCGGCGGCATCGGCCTTGCCCTTAAATTCACCGTTCCTATCTGCGTACTTATCTTTTCCGTGATTGTCGTCTGGGGCCTTTCGCTCAAGCGCAGCACTCAGGAAATGCTTATTAACGAGATTAAGAAAGACGGCATCTCTGGGGTTATGATGCTCTCCGAGTATGGCCGCTCCATGGTTTCGGCTTACCGCAAGTCCAAGCAGGACGAGGAGTGGAAGAACAAGGTATACTGGCCGGTAGCCGAAGGTTTTACCACAAAGGCGGAATTCGACAAACTGCTTACCGAGGCCGGAGTCAAGGCTGATGAGGCGCCAAAGGCGAGCCAGTTCTTTGACGCCCTGAGCAACGCCGAGATTCTGAAGAATATAAGCTATTTCAAAGATAGCCGCGGAATGCTGGGGCCGGAAAACGAGGTGCTTCAGGCTTATATCAAGGAAAGCGGAAACCAAGGTGCCTTCATCGCCGGCTCCCGCAAATCCACCTCGGCAGTGATTGCATCCCAAAAGTTCATGGATGTTGCGATTGACCTTAAGCTGGTACGGATCGGCAAAAATATCGTTGATACCAGCAATTACGGGATAACTGTTTATCAGGCCACCCTCACCCAGGGCACCCAGGTCAACAACGTTCTCGTCTTCCAGAAATCCATCTCCGGCTCAGGTGCTGAGGCCATCCTCGCCCTCTCGGCGGAGGTTATCGAGAGTGAGATCGGCAAGCTCACAAGCATGATGTACCTCTTCGGTATGATCGCCATGATCGCCGGCGCCGGCATCTGCATCGGCGTCGCCTTCTGGGTGACCGCCCCTGTAAAAACCCTTATCCGTGACATGAACATCGTCGCGGGCGGCAACCTCGACCACAAGACCCGCGCCCACTCGAACGATGAGATCGGCCGCATCGCCAATGAATTCAACGAAATGACCAGAAAGCTTCTGGTCGCCCGGGCCGCGGAAAAAGAGGCGGAACGTCTCGAGAACGAACTGGACATGGCTCGCGAAATCCAGATGAAACTTCTCCCGCCGAGAGTTCCGCAGGTCACAGGTTTCGACATCCATGCTGTGTACCGCCCGGCCAAGGAAGTCGGCGGCGACTATTATGACTTCCTGCCCATCGGCATCAAGGACGCCCGCACCAAGGATTGTCTCGGCATCATCGTGGCCGACGTCTCCGGCAAGGGCATTCCCGGCAGTATGGTCATGGCGACAACCAGAACCATTCTCCGCTTTGTCGCTTCCGGCAACCTCTCAGCCGCCGATACCCTCGCCAAAACCAACCCCATTGTCGCGGCCGACATCAAGCGCGGGATGT
>JAFGWW010000385.1 GCA_016936955.1 Planctomycetota bacterium
AGGGAGAGCTCGCCCTTGCCGGATTCAACGCCGCGGATGGAGTAGATCTTGATCGGCTGCGATTTGCCCTTGACCATGACCGGCGGAAGGCCAACGGCGATGCACTCGTCCTTGATCGGGAGGTAGGTGCTCTCCGAAACGAAGACCTGCCAGCGCCCGGCCATGGATTCGATCCGTTGGCCGAGGTTGACGTTGTCGCCGATGATTGTGTATTCGATGCGGTCGCCGCCGATGTTGCCGCCCGCGAATTCTCCGGTGTTGACGCCGATGCCGAGATAGATCGGGCGCTGATCCTGTGAGATCAGGTCCTGGTCGAAAGCCCATACCGCGTTCTGCATCTCAAGGCTGGTCATGACGGAGTTATATTCGGCGCGTTCGTCAGGGAGTAGGACGTTCCAGAAAGCCATGATCATGTCGCCGCCGAATTTATGGAGCGTGCCTTTGTTGCGCGTGACGATCTCGGTGGTGACGCAGAAATAGCGGTTGAGCTTGTCCACCACCTCCATGGCCGTCATCTTCTCCGACATGGCGGTGAAACCCACGATGTCGCAGAAAAAGACGGTTCCCTTCTTTTTGTCGGCCCCTAGTTGCAGCGGGATAGAGCCGTCGAGCACGCCTTCGACCACGTCCGGTGAGATATAGCGCGAAAGCTGGGCGCGGGTCTGGGTTTCTTTCTCGATATCCTGAAGCAGATGGGTGTTCTTGATGGCGATGGCGGCCTGCGCGGCGATGCCGGTAAGCATGGCGAGGTCGTCGGAGTCGAAGCTGTCCATGCGGCTCATGGTGTCGACGTTGATAATGCCGAGAATCTCGTCCTTGTAAATAAAGGGGGCGCACATTAGGGCGCGGATCGAGAGGTCTACGATAGACTGCTGGGCGCTGAAGCGGTCGTCGTCCTGCGCATCGTTGGAGAGGATGGAGCGCTTCTCCTCGATGACCGCCTTGATAATGGTTTTACTGATGGGGAATTCGTCCTGCTGGCCGATCTTCTCCTGCCTGCTCTTGCCGACGATGGGCACCATCTGCCCCGATTCATAATCCTTGAGCAGGATGAACGAACGGTCGGCCTGGGGGAAGACGTCGAAGATATTATCCATGATCATGTTCAGCAACTTGTCCCGGCCGGTGATTGCACCGAGGTCGGCTGAGACCTTGACCATGGCCTGAAGGCGTTTGACCGCTTCCAGAAGCCCTTTTTCCGAAGACTTTTCCTCTTCGCGGATATCGACCATGCTGATCGATGCGTCCATGCTGACGTTGACAGCGGCCGGGCCTTTGTCTTTGTCGGTCATGACTATCGAGAGCATGGAGTTTTCGGTTATCGGTTTGCCCTTGCTTGCGGCTGGCTGGGCGTTGTTCTGGTTTGTGTCGTCGCGGAATATCATGCGAGTGCCGCAGATTACGATCTCGTCGCCGTTTTTGAGCGGATGGGGGATCTCGGGGTTGATGCGTCCACGGTTGAGGAAGGTTCCGTTAGCCGAACCATTGTCGCTCAGGAAAAAGCCGCCGTTCTCTTCCCGGATCTGGGCGTGTTTGCGGCTGGCGCGGCTGTCGGGGATGCAGAGGCGGTTTGAGGGCGCGCGCCCCATGCTCACCTCGCCGACGCACTCGACGGATGATTCCTGACTTAAACCTTCGACAATTTCCAGATAGGCCATCCTGCGTTTACCCCTGGTTCAGAAAACCCGAAATAATTTTGTGTAACATCCCCGATAACCTGCGAGTATAACCATTTTTATCGGATGCGTCCAGAGATCAACCATCGGTTTGGACGCAAATTTTTTACATCAGCAAATCTTCAGTTCCGTTGTAGTTTACCATGATCGTGGTCGGCATATCGGCGAGAAAACTGCTGTATGCGTCATGCCAGCCTTTCTCCCTGCCTTCTTCCGGTTCCTCGAAGCCGAGGAAAATGCAGGTTGCGTCTCTTGAGTGGGTGTGCAGGAGTTCCCCGAAGGGGCGTTCGCTGACCAGTGTAACGCCGTTGGCGTCGAGGCGGGCATTGCTGATAAGCTCCTGCATTGACTTCATCGCCGGTTCGCGCCCGGCGTCGTTCTCGATAACCCTCAGCACCCGGATCTCACAGTTGGCCCATTCCCAGTTGAGGGTCATCAGGTGGGCGAGCATTACCATCATGGCTCCGTTTTTCTGCCCTCTCCACCAGACGTCAATGCGGTACTGCTTGTCGGGTGAGGGGAGGGGGACCGGTTTAATTATTACGCGGCTGATGTCCAGCTTTCCAGCCACGCGAACCTGGCGCATGTAAGCTTCGAAATTATCTGACGCCCGGGGCCAGCCGAAGACGGCGAGGTTGGGCTTGATCGGGCCGATGGCGACCGATTGCAGAAGCATGTTTACGCCCTGGCTGAGGCTGTCGGCCGCAACCGCAACGGGGAAAGCCTGAATGTCTTTCTCGTCGCAGAAATCTTCAAGCTGCTTGAGCGCCGTGCGGCGGCGGGGGGTAAGTTCTTCGATATCGCCCACAAGGATATTGGCTAGATAAGTTATGCCGCGCCCTGCTTCTAGCCAGATCCCGTAGTTGACCAGATCCTCGCGCAGCGTTGGATTGCCGCAGAAGACCAGCGCGGTGGGGCGCCAGTTGCGGCTGTCTTCTTTCATCTCCGCGAGCCTGATAAGGCTGTCGCGGGCCGAGCGGAACATGAGCCCGCGCCGGGCGTCTCCGAAGGTGCTCTGCAGGCTGCGCTTCTGGATATACCATACCAGCGATGCGATTACCACGCCAGCCGCGACGGCCGCCGTTACGTTGATAAG